>NZ_LZMK01000263.1:0-545 GCF_001665865.1 Nocardia sp. 852002-20019_SCH5090214
CGGTCTTGGGCGGTGGCCAGACGAGACTTGGCGGCGCGTTCCTGTTCGGCGGCGGCCATCTTCGCCGCCAGCTTCGGGGTCATGTCCTCGTCGACGGTGACCTTCCCGCTGGACAGGTCGACCTCCACACCCCACCGCTGCTTGATGTGGCTGGCCAGCTCGACCGCCGCGCGCCGCGCGGTGTCGGACTCCTCGGACCAGGTCACAGCCTCGTGCAGCGCGACCGCGACCTCACTGCGCGACAGGCGATCCCAGCCCGTCTTGCGTATCTTCTCCAGCGCGGTCTCGGCGGCCTTGCGTTGCGCGGCGAGCGCCGCGGCCTGCTCACGAGCCTTCTTCGCGTCGCGCTGCTCCTGCTCCTTCAACGCCTCACGGCGACGCCGGGCACTCTCATTGGCGCGGGTCAACACGTCCTGCATCAAGCCGCGGATCAACATCGCGAATTTGGAGCCGATGTGATCAATGGTGTCGTCGTGGTGCTGCTGGACGGGGGTGTGCAGGCCGGACAGGTTGAGGGTGGAATTTCCGGTCATCAGACACCCGCC
>NZ_LZMK01000264.1:0-810 GCF_001665865.1 Nocardia sp. 852002-20019_SCH5090214
CCCGACTTCCACGGCACCGGACCGCTCTACCTCGGGCTGGAACTCGAAATCAAAACCCCCCGAGACGTTTTCGACGAAGCCGCCGAACTCGCCATCGACCAGCTCGGCGACCTCGGATACCTCAAGGAAGATGGAAGTATCCAGCCGTGCGGATACGAGCTGGTGACGCACCCGATGTCGTATGACTTTGCGTGCCAACGGTTCCCGTGGTCGCTGCTGAATCGGTTGCGGATGCTGGGAGCCTACACCGACACCAGCGTCGGCATCCACGTGCACGTGTCCCGCGCCGGGTTCTCCTCACCCGCCCACACCTACCGGTGGCTGAAGTTCGTCTACCGCAACGAATCCCACGTCAAAGTGCTGGCGCGCCGCGACTGTGAGCAGTGGGCGGTGTTCGACCCGGGCGCTCGCGCTCGCGCCGCCGCCCACGCCAAGGGCGACACCGGAGGCGCGTTCCGGTACCGGGCGATCAACGTCTGCCCAGAGGACACGTTCGAGCTGCGGGTGTTCGCCAGCTCCCTGGACACGCGGGAGGTGCAGGCCGCGCTCGCTTTCGCTGACGCCTCCGTCGAATACACGCGCACCTTGTCGGCCGCCGATATCGCCCGCCGTCGTGGCTGGGAATGGGCGGCGTTCACCGCGTGGCTGGCCGCGCGCCCCGAATACCGCTGCCTGACCGACGAATTGGAGGCCCTCGCGTGTGCATCCTGAGCTTCTACAAACCCGGCCAGGACCCCGACCTCGACGCCCTGCACGGCGGCGCGCTGGCCAACCCACACGGCCACGGCTACGCCGTCAACCCCTGCGGTC
>NZ_LZMK01000265.1:0-898 GCF_001665865.1 Nocardia sp. 852002-20019_SCH5090214
GCCTCCGGCGGCGCGCTGGTGACCGCGTTCGCGTCGGCCGTGGCTGCGGCGGGCAAGGACGAGGGCGGGCGCGCCGGTGGCCGGATGCCGACACCGATGCTGCTCGTGCTCGACGAGGCCGCCAATGTCGTGCGCTGGCGCGATCTGCCGAAGCTCTACAGCCACTTCGGATCCCGCGGCATCGTCGTGCTCACGATCCTGCAGTCGTGGGCCCAGGGCGTGCGCTGCTGGGGCGAGGACGGCATGAGGGCGCTGCTCAGCGCCACCAACGTGCTCACCCTCGGTGCGGGTCTCAAAGACACCGGATTCCTGCGTGATATCAGCGAGCTGGTCGGGTCCCACCACGAACTGGTGACCTCGACCTCGCGGGGCCGGCGCGCGGATTCGGGCACCGAATCGACCTCGCGCACCAGCGAACCCACTCTCACCTCCAGCGACATCAGCGCGATGCCCAAGGGCCGGGCGCTGGTCCTGGTCTCCGGGCACCGCCCGACTCTCGTGCGGGCCACGCCGTGGATGGAACGCGGCGACGCCGCCGATATCCGCGCCTCGATCGGCATTCACGCCCCCAACCAGTCCCGTACCACCCCGGCCGGGCCGCGCTTGCGGGCCGTGCCCTCCAGCGAGGAGGACGCAGCATGACCGACACAACCAGCACCAACGGCTCGGCCCCGGCCGGATCCGCTGCCGCGCACGCTATTCCGGCGGCGGAACTGAGCGAGCTGATGGACGCCGCGGTGCGCCGGGCGGTCGGCGTCAAGTTCGCCGAGGCCGCCAAGACCATCGCCGCCGAGGTCGTCGAGTCCGTCCTCACTCCCGAAATCCGGGAGCAGATGGCCGAAACCGCCGCCCACGAAGCAGAACTCGCACTCAACCCGCCCGTCGCCCTCGTGGAGCC
>NZ_LZMK01000266.1:0-19281 GCF_001665865.1 Nocardia sp. 852002-20019_SCH5090214
GGGTGAGAGCCCGTCCGGCGCCCCGACTGTATTACCAGTAACTGTCAGCCCAGTTCGGTGGCGGTACCACCGGCGGCGGTGATCTTCTCCTTGGCGGAGCCGGAGAACTTGTCGGCGCTGACCTGAACGGCCACACCGATTTCACCCTCGCCGAGCACCTTCACCAACTGGTTCTTGCGCACGGCACCGGCAGCGACGAGCTCGTCCTTGCCGATGGTGCCGCCCTGCGGGAACAGCCGCGCGATATCGCCGACGTTCACGACCTGGTACTCGACGCGGAACGGGTTGGTGAACCCCTTCAGCTTCGGCAGGCGCATGTGGATCGGCATCTGGCCGCCCTCGAAACGGGCCGGCACGTTCTTGCGAGCCTTCGTACCCTTGGTACCGCGACCGGCGGTCTTACCCTTGGAGCCTTCACCGCGACCCACACGGATCTTCTCGGTCTTGGCGCCCGGGGCGGGCCGCAGGTGGTGGAGCTTGATGGGGGTCATGCGGTTTCCTCCTCAACGGAAACGAGGTGGCGCACGACGTTGATCAGCCCGCGGTTCTGGGCGTTGTCCTCGCGGACCACGGTCTGGCGGATACCGCGCAGGCCGAGGGTGCGAAGCGACTCCCGCTGATTCTTCTTGGCGCCGATCGTGGACTTGATCTGGGTCACCTTGAGCTGTGCCATGTCAGACTCCCTGTCCGGCACGCGCACGCAGCATGCCCGCCGGGGCAACGTCCTCGATCGGCAGACCGCGGCGAGCGGCCACCTCCTCCGGACGCTGCAGCATCTTCAGGGCAGCGACGGTCGCGTGCACGACGTTGATGGCGTTGTCGCTACCGAGCGACTTGGCCAGGATGTCGTGGATACCGGCGCACTCCAGCACGGCACGCGCCGCACCACCGGCGATCACACCGGTACCGGGCGAGGCCGGACGCAGCATGACGACACCGGCGGCAGCCTCACCCTGCACCGGGTGCGTGATGGTGCTGCCGATCATCGGGACGCGGAAGAAGCCCTTACGAGCCTCCTCGACACCCTTCTGGATGGCCGCGGGGACTTCCTTGGCCTTGCCGTATCCGACACCGACCAGGCCGTTGCCGTCGCCCACGATCACCAGGGCGGTGAAGCTGAAGCGACGACCACCCTTCACGACCTTGGAGACGCGGTTGATCGCGACGACGCGCTCGAGCTGGTTCTTCTCGGCGGCATTGTCGCGACGGTCACCGCCGCCGCGACGGTCACGACCGCCGCCGCGCTGATCGCGCTCGTTGCCACTGCCACCCTGTCCGGCGGGTCCGCTGCCGCCGTCACGCCGCTGACGTCCCGGCATCAGACGTTCCTTCCGTTCATGTTCATTCGGTCCATGAGCTGAATCTGCATCAGAATTTCAACCCACCTTCGCGAGCAGCATCCGCCAGAGCGGCGATGCGGCCGTGGTAGTCGTGGCCACCGCGGTCGAACACCACGGCCTCCACACCGGCAGCCTTCGCGCGGGCGGCCAGCAGCTCGCCGACCTTCTTGCCCTTCGCGGACTTGTCACCGTCGAGCGCGCGCACATCGGCCTCGATCGAGGACGCGGAGGCGACGGTCTTGCCGACGGAGTCGTCGATCACCTGGGCGTGCAGGTGCCGCGAGGAGCGGAACACGACCAGACGCGGACGCTCGGCGGTGCCGAGGACCTTCTTGCGCAGACGGAAGTGCCGACGGGTCTTCGACACCCGGCGACGAGTCGACGCATCCTTGCCGACCGGCTGGCGGGCGGCTTTCTGAGCTTCAGTTTGTGCCATGGCTTACTTACCCGTCTTTCCGACCTTGCGGCGAACGACCTCACCGGCGTAGCGGATGCCCTTGCCCTTGTACGGGTCGGGCTTGCGCAGGCCGTGGATCACTGCGGCGATCTGGCCGACCTTCTGCTTGTCGATGCCGGACACCGAGAACTTGGTGGGGGCCTCGACCTGGAAGGTGATGCCCTCGGGGGCCTCGATCGGAACCGGGTGGCTGTAGCCGAGGGCGAACTCGAGGTTCGAACCCTTCTGCTGCACGCGGTAACCGACGCCGAAGATTTCCATCTTCTTCTCGTAGCCCTGGGTCACGCCGACGATCATGTTGTTGATCAGGGTGCGGCTCAGGCCGTGCAGCGAGCGGTTGCGGCGCTCGTCGTCCGGACGGCCCACCTCCAGCTCACCGTTCTCGGCCTTGGTGACGGTGATCGGCTCGGCGACGGTGTGCGAGAGGGTGCCCTTCGGACCCTTCACCGACACCTGCTGGCCGTCGATGGTCACCTCGACGCCGGCGGGAACCGAGATCGGCTTCTTACCGATACGCGACATTGTTCCTACCTCCCTTACCAGACGTAGGCGAGGACTTCCCCGCCCACACCCTGCTGCTTGGCCTGACGGTCGGTGAGCAGGCCCTTCGACGTGGAGATAATTGCCACGCCCAGACCGCCCAGCACCTTGGGCAGGTTGGTGGATTTCGCGTACACCCGCAGACCCGGCTTCGAGACGCGGCGCACACCCTGCAGGCTGCGCTCCCGGCTCTGGCCGTACTTCAGGTCGACGATCAGGGTCTGGCCGACGGGCGCATCCTCGGTGCGGTAGTCGGCGATGTAGCCCTCGCGCTTGAGGATCTCGGCGATGTTCGCCTTGAGCTTCGAGTGCGGGGCCTTCACCTGATCGTGGTACGCCGAGTTGGCGTTGCGCAGACGGGTCAGAAAGTCTGCGATCGGATCAGTCATGGTCATGTGTTGACCGTTACCTTTCTCGCCGCGGTTCCCATACAGCACCGTCACGCGGGGCGGTCGTGGGCCTACGACAATTTCGGCTGGTCCGGCCGACACCGTTGCCGACCGGATTGGAATGCTGTCACCCGGAGCAGCGCGCACGCATATGGGCACGAGGGTGCCCGAGCAACCGGTCTAGTGTAGGCGAGCGGTATGAGCGGGCAAAATCGGGGTGACCACCGCCGACTGCGTCACAGCGCGCCGTACTCCGCCGCGCTTCGGCTACACCTCGAGTTCCTCTTCGATGCCGCGCAGGCGATGCCGCGCCGGAGCGAGGTTCGCCCGGCCACGATCCAAGGCCAAATAGAGGAACAGGCCCTTGGAAGTGCGGCCGGTCATCGGGCGAATGATGTGGTACTGCGTGGACAGGGAGATCAGAATGTCCTCGATCTCCTCGTTGAGGCCCAACTGTTCGATGGTACGCAGTTTCGCGCGCACCACCTCCGTATTACCGGCACCGGCGACCTGCAGGTCCAGAGCCTTCGAACTGCCGAGCATTCCCAGCGACATGCCGCTGTTGTAATCGACGACCGATGCGCCGAGCGCGCAGTCGATCGCCATCATTTCCTTCAGCGCCAGATCCAAATTGGACATAATATTCCCGGAACGAACCGTCCCCCGCGTGCAACACCCCGGTACTTCTCTCCTGCTCCAGCCGTGTCATTTCCACGGCCAGGTCAGCGCCCATGACTGCCTTCGGCGAGTTCGGACAGGATCGCGCGCAGCTGGTATCGGGACATCGCCAGATTCCCGGTCTCCTCGTCGAAGAGGACGTGGACGAACAGCCGGCCGTCGAAATCGCCGTCGACCATATTCAGCAGGTGATAGCCGCGGGGGCCGGACACGATGATTTCGGTGACGTCGTCGTCCGGTTCCGCACCCAGCGCCGGGCAATTCAGCACGGCGCGCACCACATCCGTTGTGGCAGCGGCATCCTCGTGCTCGTCGATCGGATCGTGCCTACCGGCGGCGGCGACGGCGAGCCCACTCGCCCCGTCCACCAACGTCACTCCGCGCGCACCCGGAACTTTCGTCGCGCCACAGGTCATCCGGTTCGCATCAGGCCCGGTACAGCCGAAACCCGCTACCCGCACCCATGTTTCGGGCAGTCCCATTCACCGGCCGGGTGCCAACTGGACAGTCGAGCAAATCGCAGGTGCACACCCGGTCCCGGCATCCGGACAGATCGGACGACCGCGGCGCGAACCGGGTCAGAACGGTGCGAAGCTCGGCTGAATCGCCCTGTCGGCGATCAACTCCGCCACATCCTCCGGCTCCAAGAACGTCAACTCGTCCGGACCGGCGACGTCCCGGGGTTCGGGATTTCGCAGCCGGTCGACGAAGCGAAGCACGAATCCGGTGAACGGTCCGTCGAAGACCTCGGTGCCGACCTCGTGCACCATCGTCACGACCTTCCAACGCTCCGGGTCCGGATCACAGGGCAGAAAGAAATGTTCGTCGCCGCTGTGGTCGTAGCCCCAGGAAATGAGACCCCCCGGCTCGGGGTGAATCGGATACGGCACGTCATCGGGATCGTCTTCTCGCAATTCGCCGAATGTTTCGTGGATGAGCTGCATGCGCTCCAGCAGCGGACTCGGTCCCTGCGGATGAAAGACGGCGAGCTCTCCGGAAATCACCCCACTGCCGTAGGCATCGAGAAACGCCTTGAAGTCACCGGGCAATGCGGCGCCCACATAGTTCTCGACCTGCGCCCAATCGCCGGCCGCGCGCCGCGGCGCCGGAGCGCCCAGCAACCGCACGAGTTCATCGAATTCCGTCACGCACTTCCCCATTCCATCGACAGCCGAGCGGTGGACAAGGTAGCCGCGCGATATGAACTGCGCCGGCGATTCGTTGCCAGCAGTGAGAAGGACGCGAACGGCAAATCTTTTGCGCCACAGGATTTCCGGCGGAGTATGGACGCGTCGATCCCCGAGCCGGATTTTCGCGGAGATTGCACGAGGAGTTCGAAACCTTCACCCCCAACACAAGAAAGGGTACGGACTCGGATGAGTCCGTACCCTTTCTCGATTCGATTGTCGCGCTCAGCGCGGGCGCTGCGTCAGCAGCGCCGGCTCACCAGGAGCTCTTGTGCACGCCCGGCAGCTCGCCGCGGTGCGCCATCTCACGGACGCAGACGCGGCACAGGCCGAACTTGCGGTAGACCGCGCGGGGGCGGCCGCAGCGCTGGCAGCGGGTGTAGCCACGCACGGCGAACTTCGGCTTCGCGGCGGCCTTGTTGACGAGAGCTTTCTTAGCCATGTGCTCAGTTCTCCTTGAACGGGAAGCCGAGGTGCTTGAGCAGGGCGCGGCCCTCCTCATCGTTGGTCGCGGTAGTGACGACCGTGATGTCCATACCGCGCGGACGGTCGATGGAGTCCACGTCGATCTCGTGGAACATCGACTGCTCGCTCAGGCCGAACGTGTAGTTGCCGTTGCCGTCGAACTGCTTCGGCGACAGGCCGCGGAAGTCGCGGATACGGGGCAGCGCGATGGACACCAGGCGGTCCAGGAACTCCCACATGCGGTCGCCACGCAGCGTGACGCGCGCACCGATCGGCATACCCTCACGCAGCTTGAACTGCGCGATGGACTTGCGGGCCTTGCGGATCTCCGGCTTCTGACCGGTGATCAGGGCCAGGTCGTTGACGGCGCCGTTGATCAGCTTGGCGTCGCGGGCGGCGTCACCGACACCCATGTTGACGACGACCTTCACCACGCCCGGGATCTGCATCACGTTGGCGTAGTTGAACTCGTTGTTCAGCGCGTCCTTGATCTCCGCGCGGTAGCGCAGCTTCAGGCGGGGCTGAATCTTTTCAGACGTGGTCATGCTCAGATGTCCTTCCCGTTGCGACGGGAGATGCGCACCCGCTTGCCGTTCTCGTCGGTGCGGTAACCCACCCGGGTCGGCTTGCCGTCGGAGTCGACAACCATCACGTTGGACACGTGGATGGGCGCCTCCTGGGTCACGATGCCGCCGGAGCTGGCGCCGCGCTGGTTCGCGGAGTTCGCGACGTGCTTCTTGATCCGGTTCACGCCCTCGACCAGGACCTTGTCGGTCGCCGGGTAGGCCTGGATGACCTTGCCCTTTGCGCCCTTGTCCTTACCCGAGACGACGATCACGGTGTCGCCCTTGTGCACCTTCATGTCAGAGCACCTCCGGGGCCAGCGAAACGATCTTCATGAACCGCTTGTCACGCAGCTCGCGGCCGACGGGGCCGAAGATGCGGGTGCCACGCGGATCGTTGTCCGCCTTGATCAGCACCGCGGCGTTCTCGTCGAACTTGATGTACGAGCCGTCCGGACGACGACGCTCCTTGACGGTGCGCACGACGACCGCCTTGACGACGTCACCCTTCTTGACGTTGCCGCCGGGGATGGCGTCCTTGACGGTGGCGACGATGACGTCGCCGATACCGGCATAGCGACGCGACGACCCGCCGAGCACGCGGATGCACAGAATCTCCTTGGCACCCGTGTTGTCGGCGACGCGCAGTCGCGACTCCTGCTGAATCACTTCAGCTCCTCCTAGACCTGGACGTAATGCACGCCGGATTGCCGACCCGACGGGCATGGTCAGTTGCCCTTCGACGGACCTTGACGGCCCGCTCCCGCAAGCTCAGCGGGGCAGCGCCTGCCAGCGGTTTTGCATGATCGGAAGGATCAACCACTGTGGGTTCGCGGCCGAAGTGCGGGCACAATACCCGCAGGCAACCCGACAAGTGTAGCGAAGCCGCAGGTCGCGCCCAAATCAGGGTCGAACGGGGTCCGGCACGGCCACCCCACGGGTGGCGGTCGAACTCAGCCGAGTCTCAGCAGGTTCGGTTAGCCTCTCACGGACGCAACCGGCCCGGCCTCCGCGTGGAGTCGCAGTGACGGTCGTCGCGCAGGTGCACGATGAGTCGGGGAGAGGATTTTCTGTGACATCGTCCGGTCGCCAGGTCCGCCTGGGTCGCCGCTCGTTCCTGATCGCCCTCGGCGCGGTGCCGGTGGCCACCGCCCTGGTGGCGTGCAATAGCGACGCGAAGCCGAAACCCCTCACCGGCCCCGATCTGTCGGGCGTCGATCCCGCGGTGCGGCCGCAGGACGATCTGTACCGCAATATCAACGGCGCCTGGCTGCGCACCTACCAACTGCCGCCGGACAAGGTCTCCTACGGCACCTTCGCCGAGGTGTCCGATCGGGTCGAAGGGCAGCTGCGCGAGGTCATCGACGGAATCCACGATCCTAAGGACGGGTCGGAGGGCCAGCAGATCCGCGACCTCTACGACGCGCGGATGGATCTCGACACACTCGAGAAGCTCGGCACCACCCCGCTGCAACCGCTGTTCGCGCGGATCGACGGGGCGCAGACCAAGGCCGATCTCGCGAAGGTCATGGGCGCGCTGCCGCTGGGCGGCCTGATCGGGCTCGGTGTGAGTATCGACCGCAAGAATTCGAATGCCTACATTCCGTCCGTGGGCCAGTCCGGTCTCGGAATGAGCGAGCAGTACTACCGGAAACCCGAATTCGCGCAATATCTTTCCGCGTACCAGACGCTGCTGCACAAACTGGCGACCGGCGCCGGCCTGCCCGATCCGGACGGCGCGGCCGAACGCACACTGGATCTCGAGAAGCGCATCGCCGCCGGTTACTGGGACAACGTGCGCACCCGCGACTCCGATGCCACCTACAACCTCATGGCGTGGAACGAGATGACCACGCTGGCACCGGGTTTCGACTGGGAGCCGTGGCTGGCCGGCAGCACCGACCGGCCCAAGGAACTGTTCGGGAAGATGGTCGTCGGCGAACCGTCGTTCGTCACCGCGGCCGGGCAGCTGTGGACCGAGGTGGATATCAACATCTGGCGGGAATGGCTGAAGCTCAGCCTGCTGCGCAAATACGCCAAGTACATGAACAAGGATCTGTCGGACGCGAATTTCGATTTCCTGAAGGCCACCAGCGGGATCGAGCAGCGCCCGGAGCTGTGGAAGTCGGCGGTCGCGGTGGTCGACGCCAATCTCGGTGAGCAGCTGGGCAAGTTGTACGCGGCGAAATACTTTCCGCCGCAGGCGAAGACGCGCGCCAAGGAGCTGGTCGACAATCTGCTGGCCGCCTATCGCGACAACTTCCGCAACTCGTCGTGGATGTCGCCGCGGACCCGCGAGGCCGCGATCGCGAAACTGGACAAGATCACGGTCAAGATCGGCTACCCCGACAAGTGGGTGGACTATTCGAAGCTGAAGGTCACGCGCGGCCGGCTGGTCGAATCCCTGCTCGCCATCGAGGCTTTCGAGGCGAAGCGTTCGATGGACAAGCTGGGGACGCCGGTGGACAAGGCCGAATGGGGTATGTCGCCGCAGACCGTCAACGCCTACTACGAGGCAACCTCCAATTCCATCAACTTCCCGGCCGCGATCCTGCAAGCCCCGTTCTTCGACACCGACGCCGAACCGGCGGTGAACTACGGCGCGATCGGCGCGACCATCGGCCACGAGATCGGGCACGGCTTCGACGACCAGGGCTCGAAGTACAACGGCGACGGCAATCGCGAGGACTGGTGGACCCCGGAGGACCGGACCGCCTTCGAGGCCAAGACGAAGCAGCTGATCGATCAGTACAACGCCCTGGTGCCCGAGGGCCTGCCGCCCAGCGATCACGTCAACGGCCAGCTGACCGTCGGTGAGAACCTCGCCGACCTGCGCGGACTGATGATCGCGCTGGCCGCCTTCCGCATCGAGGAAGCCAAGAACGGCCGCAACACGCCCGACTACACCCCGATGTTCCAGTCCTGGGGCCGCAATTGGCGGGAGAAGCAGACCCAGCAGTCGCTCGAACAGCAGGTTGCCACGGATCCGCACTCCCCCGGCGAATTCCGCTGCAACCAGGTGGTGCGCAATCTGCCGGAGTTCTACGCGACCTTCGGCGTCCAGCCCTCGGACAAGCTCTTCCTGCCCGAGGACCAGCGCGTGATTCTGTGAGGTCAGTGGGTGATCAGCCGCCAATCCTCGGGCAGGTTGGCGGCGGTCACCTGCTCACCGTCCACTGCCAGATCCACCGCAGTTCCGCCGAGGCGCAGATCGGTGAGCTCTACCCTGCCCCAGCGCGCGGGGACATGCGGCAGGACGGTCACCGTGCGGTGCGGCACGTCGGGTTCGAGCCCCAGGAACGAACGGACCAGCAACAGCGGCGCGGCGCTGGCCCAGGCCTGCGGGGAACACGAGGTCGGATACGGCACCGGCGCCGAGAAGCGGGAGCGCTGAAAACCACAGAACAACTCGGGCAGCCGGCCGCCGAAAGCGGTTGCGGCGTCGAGTAATCCGTTGGACAACCGGGTGGCCAGCCCGACCGCGCCCGGGATGTGGCGGTAACGCAGCAGACCGGCGACCGCGATGGCGGTGTCGTGCGGCCAGACCGAACCGTTGTGATAGCTCATCGGATTGAACGCGCCCATCCCGGAAGACAGTGTGCGCAAACCGAATCCGGAGTCCATCTCCGCGGTCGCCAGATGGTGCACCAGTTGTTCGGCGTGGTCGTCGGTCACGATGCCCGACCACAGGCAATGGCCGACATTGCTGGTGAGCGCATCGACGCGGCGCTTGTTACCGTCCAAAGCGACCGCATACCAGCCCTTTTCGGGAATCCAGAAGGCTTCGGCGAATTTCGTGCGCAATTCGGCGGCATGTTCGCGCAACTTCTCGGCCTTGTCCGACTGCCCGAATTCCTCGGCCAGTTCGGCCCGGGCCAGGATCGCCGCGTAGACGTAGCTCTGCACCTCACACAGCGCGATCGGCGCCTGGGCGAGATGTCCGGCCGCGTCGTTGATGCCGTCGAAGCTGTCCTTCCAGCCCTGGTTGATCAGGCCGCGGTCGGTCGCGCGCTGATATTCGACGAAGCCGTCACCGTCGCGATCGCCGAAGTGCGACATCCAGTCGAGGGCCGCGTCCGCCGCCGGCAGCAGCGTCTGCACCGCCTCCGGCGACGCACCCCAGCGCCGGGTCTCTGCCAGCAGCATCACGAAAAGTGGTGTGGCGTCGACGGTTCCGTAGTACACCTCCCCGCCCAGGGCCAGTCCGCCCGCCGGGCCGCGGCGGATCTCGTGCATGATCCGGCCCGGCTCCTCCTCGGTCAGCGCGTCGACCTGCTGGCCCTGCATTTCGGCCAGCTGCTGCATGGTGCCGAGTGCGAGCGAGGAGTCCAGCGGCAGCGCCATCCACGCGGTGAGCAGCGAGTCGCGGCCGAACAACGTCATGAACCACGGTGCGCCGGCCGCGACGAAGGTGCGATGCCGGCGTTCCTCGCGAATCTGCAGTGCGCCCAGATCGCTTTCGGTGCGCTGCAGAATGGCGGTGAGCTGCGGATCACCGGTGGTGAGTTTGGTGGCGGTGTCACGCCAGGCGGCCATCTTGCGGCCCGGTTCGCTGCTGCGATAGTGCTCGCCGGGGCGCAGGGCGACATGCACCCGCTGATTGGCCACGGTCGGCTGCGCGAGTATCTCGGTCTGCCAGCGCCCGGTGGCGGGCACGACGATGCGCCAGGTCAGCGAGCCGGGCAGCACGGTCGGGAGTTCCGAGGAGGACACCGCCAGGCCGCGTGCGCGATCGGAGCGGTCGTTGAGCAGCAGTTCGTTGTCGGTGACCAGTATTTCGGCGCGTCCGTGCCCGGCCCGGCCCTCTTTGACGGCGAAGAGATCCACGAAGTCGGCGTCGGCGCGCAGCTCGAGCACCACGGCCGTGGGTTCGCGGCCGAGGTTCTCCAGGATGACCGTTTCTCTCATCCCGTCGGCGACGAGTCGTTCGCGCACCACCAGCAGACTGGAATCGGCGGCGCCGGACCGCGGCGGCCGCCGCAGGATGAAACGCGCGGTGAATGCCTCGGGGCTGAGCACCGACAGCGGTTCGAGCCGCTGCCCGTCCACCCGCAGCTCCCAGCGCGACACCACCCGGGCGTCGCGATAGAACAGGCCCTGCGAGGTTCCCGATTCCACATCGCCGACCCGGTCGGACAGGCAGAAGGTGCTGCCCTCGACCAGCGTCACCGAACCGTTCAGCAGGGCGGGTTCGCCGCCGTTGAGAGGTGAGGGCCCGGTCATCGCGCATCACCCCCTCGGGGGTGATGCGGCGCCGCGGTAGGCACGGTAGATCGTTTCGTCGACTCGAACATCACCATCGCGAACGGCTCCTCCCTGATCACCGGCGACAACCGATCCGGCTCGAGGTTTGCGTGGGCCTATCCGACAACGTTCGCACGAGAACGTCTCGATCATCGAGAGTAACCGCTGAACGGTGCTCGGCACGGCCAATCCCTCGACCAGGCCGCAAATCCGCGCTGTGGCACGGCACGGCGAATCGCCGAATAACTCAGCGCGAGCGCTCGCCGGTCCCCTCGATCGGCTGCTTGCGCCGCGTTTTGACGTTGACCAGGCCGAGGTCACCGCCGTAGTGGGCCAGCACGCGAGGATCGATCACGGCGCGCCACAGCGGCGGCACCGCGGCCAGCAGGACCATCCCGGCATAGCCCATCGGAAGCTGTGGCGCCTGCTCGACGCTGCGCAAGGTCTGGTAGCGGCGACCCGGATTCGCGTGGTGGTCGCTGTGGCGCTGCAGATGGAACAGGAAGATGTTGGTGACCAGACTGTCGCTGTTCCAGCTGTCGCGCGGCGAGCAGCGCCCGAATGTGCCGTCGGCGCGGCGCGCGCGCAGCAGGCCGTAGTGCTCGACGTAGTTCACCGTCTCGAGCAGAACGGCGCCGATCAACGCCTGCAGGGCCAGCCACGGGATCACGCTGGGGCCGAAAAACAGGATCAGGACGCCGAACAGTACGACGCTCATCGACCAGGCCTGCAGCAGATGGTTCTCGTAGCTGAACCAGCGTTTTCCCCTGCGTGCCAGCCGGTCCCGTTCGAGCCGGAACGCCGAGCGGAGCCCGCCGAACATGCTGCGCGGCAGGAACACCCACAAGGACTCACCGAAGCGGGCGCTGGCCGGGTCCTCCGGCGTCGCGACGCGGGCGTGGTGGCCGCGGTTGTGCTCGACGAAGAAGTGCCCGTACGCGGACTGCGCGAGGGCGATCTTCGACAGCCACCGTTCCAGATGCTCTGATCGATGCCCGAGTTCGTGCGCGGCATTGATCCCGATGCCGGACACCACCCCGAGAGTGATGGTGAGACCAAGTTTGTCGACGAACGACAGCCCGGTATCCGCCCACAGGTAGCCCGCGATGAGCAGGCCGAGGAATTGCATCGGCAGGAAGAGGTAGGTGCACCAACGGTAGTAGCGGTCGTTGGAGAGCGCCTCGTAGTCCTCGTCGTGCGGATTACTGCCGTCGTCCCCGACCGCCCAGTCCAGCAGGGGGATGACCACGAACACGATGATCGGCCCGATCCACCAGAACACCGTCAATCCGGTGAGTGCCACCAGCGGCGCGGGGAGCAGGGCACAAGCCGGTGCGATCAACCCCAGCATCCACAGATAGCGCTTGGGGTCACGGGCTCGGGATTGTTCGAAGATCGCCATGTACTTCTCGCTATCCAGAGAGAGACACCAGATGGAGATTTCAGCCGCGAGAGACGGGCGTAGGCCTGAGATACTCAGCGTAGCCGTTCGCGCGACACAGTCCAGAGAACGTCGAAAATGACCTACGGACGTGCGCATACCCCGAAATCACCAATGCATGACTGGCTGTTCCGGCATGCACGGCACGACGCCGCCCACCGCAATGGTGGGCGGCGTCTTTCGGGCCGGCCGAGCATTCGCTACGGCAGGGCTGCGCAATTACTCGGCGCGGGCAGACCGGCCAGCCGATCGGTCATCCACGAATGCGCCGTCGCCAGCGACGGGAAATAGGCCAGGTCGTGGGTGCCCACGATGCCGGTGATGGCGGGCAGCTGCGGATTCGCGTCCAGCTGAACCGGAGTGCCGCCGGCACACCAGCCGGCGGCCACGGCGCGAACCGGTGGATACGGTGTGCCTTCGTCGTTCACGGCCGAGGCGATGAGCACGGGCATCGTGGGCGCGATGGTTCCGATGCGCTGCTCGTCGAATGCCGCTTTCAGCGCCGGCGACCGGTCGATGACAGCGGTGAGAGGTTCTCCGCTATTGGTGATTTGCGTTATTCGCCGTATTTGAATGTCGACTGACGCGGCGATGGCGCACTTGTCCAGCGCGTCGCGCATCAACCCTTTACCGGCGTCGTTGATTTCGGCATCGAGGATCGGCCGCGTTTCGGGATAGTCGGCGGCGATACCGTTGAGGGTGAACGGCGCGGCGGATCCGACACCGGGCTGGCCGTAGTTGTAGCCGATGAAATTCTCGGGGTCGACGATCGGGCCGCCGATGTAGGCCCCACGCACGTTCAATTCGGGCGCGTAGCTCGATTGCAGTTCGGCGGCCCCGGCCGAGGCCATACCGCCCTGGGAGTAGCCGAACAGGATGACCGGCGAATGCGGATTCAGTCCGGTGCCCGGCAGCTGCAATGCGGCACGCGCGGAATCGAGTACGGCATACGCCTGGGCTTTCCGGTTGAGGAAGTCGTGCACATCGGGCGTGCCCAGTCCGTGATAATCGGTCAGCACCACGGCCATACCGCGGGCGAGCAGCGAGACCAGCGCGATGACGTCGTATTCGGCGATGACGTCGTACGGCGGCCGGAACTGGGCCAACTGCGGCAGCACCTTCGACGGCGCGCACTGATCGCCCTGGCCCTGAGAGCCGACCCCGTAGGCGACCAGCGGACGTTCGCCCGGGCCGGTCCACGGCACCATCGGCTGCAGATACGTCGCCACCACCGCGGTCGGGGCATCGTGAGTATCGCTGCTGAGATACATCATTCGCGTCGACGCCGCCGGTACGACACCCGGCTGGCCGGGTGCCGACATCACCAGCGCCGCGGGTTGGGCACGAAGGATCGCGCCCGGCGGCATCGGCGGTGGCGGCGGCGGTACGTAGAAATCATCGGCGGCGACCTGCGTAGCCGGTTGCGGCGACGCGGGTGGCGCCGATATCGCCGCGCCCGCGATGACGACGAGCGAGCCGAACAGCACTGCGTTCCATCTGCGGATCAAGCCCCTCACGATCGATCCTTCCCTGCGTCTTCAGCGGATATACATCGAGCGTCGAGCGATCGAACATCGGTGGCCCGGGTGGGCGTCTGCGGCCCCTCCGGGCACGGCGGCCGCTACGGCAACGCGGCGCAATTGCTCGCCGCGGGTGCCGCCGCGAGCCGATCGGTCAGCCACATCTGCGAGGCCGCCAAGGACGGGAAGAAGGCGAGATCGTGGGTGCCGACGACACCGGAAATCGGCGGAAGCTGGGAGTTCGCGTCGATCTGCACCGGGACGCCGCGACTGCACCACGCGGCGGCCACATCTCGGATGGGCGCGTACGGCGCGCCCTCGTCGTTCTTCGCCGAGGCGATGAGCACCGGCGCCGACGGCGTGCCGCCACCGATGCGCTGATCGGCGAAGGCCTGGCTCAACGCCGGGGACCGATCGATCACCGTGGTGAGTGGCTGTCCGCTGGAAGTGAACTGGGCCGTCTGCCGCTGCGGATTGTCGATCGATACCGCGATGGCACATTTATTCGCGGCGTCGCTCAGCAGCGCCTTGCCGGCATCGTTGAGTTCGGCGTCGAGTTCCGGGCGCGTCTCGGGATAGTCCGCCGCGATGCCGTTGAGTGTGAATCCGACCGCGCCGGACAGGCTCGGCTGGCCCTCGTTGAAGCCGATGAAGTATTCGGGATCGACCACCGGCCCGCCGATGTACGCGCCGCGCATATTCAGTTCGGGCGCATAGCTCGGTTGCAATTCGGCCGCACCGGCCGAGGCCATACCGCCCTGGGAGTAGCCGTACACGATGACCGGCGGCTGCGGCCCCAGGCCGTTGTTCGGCAACTGCTCCGCGGCCCGCGCCGAATCGAGTACCGCATAGGATTGCGCTTTCCGATTCAGGAAGTCGTGCATTTCGGGTGTGCCCAGTCCGTGGTAATCGGTGACCACGACGGCCATACCGCGCGACAGCAGCGAATACAGCGCCAATACATCGTATTCGGCGATGACGTCGAACGGCGGCTGGTATCGGACGAGCTGCGGGAGCAATTTCGAGGGCGCGCACTGGTCGCCCTGTCCCTGCGTGCCGACCGCGTACGCGACCAATGGGCGGTCACCGGGACCGGTCCACGGCAGCATCGGCTGCAGATACGTTCCCGTCACCGCGGTCGGCGCGTCGTGCGTGTCGTTGCTGAGATACATCATGCGTGTCGAGATCGCCGGGACGACGCCGGGTTGTCCCGGCGCCGAGAACATCAGCGATGCCGGCTGAGCTCGCACGATGGCTCCCGGAGGACCGGGGGGCAGGGGCGCCGGCGGAAGGTAGAAATCATCATCGGCGGCGGCCTGCGCCGGAGGCTGCGTCCAGGCATGCGGCGCGGAAACCATTCCGCCCGCGACGGCGATGAGAGCTCCGAACAAGACAGCGGTACAACTGCGTATCCGGCTCCGCACGATTCGTCCTTTCCTGAGCTTCGGGATGCCTATCGGAACGAACAAACGGATCTCGACAGTACCGAAAAAGACGGATCGATCTTCGGTGAATCAGAATGACACTCGGCGTGTCTCGCTAATGACGGGCTAATGGCTTGTCAGGAGGCGGAAGACGGGTCAGCTCTGGGCGGCGCGACGGTAACCGCGAATGGCGACGGCGCCGAAAACCACCATCAGCCCCACCGACCACGCCACGGTCTGCAATACCGGAACCAGCAGCGGACCACCGAGAGCGAAGTCGCGCATCGCCTCGATGGCGCAGCTCATCGGCTGAGCCCGCACGATCGGTTGCAGCCGGCCCGGATAGTTCTGCACCGGCACGAATCCGGAATTGAAGAACATGCCGACCAACACCACGATCGCGAACAGCTGCACCACCTTGTCACCGGCGCTGCTCACCCCGACCGCGATGACCAGCGGGGTGAATCCGGCGATCACGATCACCGGTACCAGCAGGACGCCGATCGCACCGGCCCAGCCCTGCTGGAACCGCAGGCCCAGCACCATGCCGACGGCGACGACCACGACCGTCGCCGCGAGCGCGCGGGCGCATTCGGCGGCCAGCCGGCCGGACAGTCCGGCCCAGCGATGCATCGGAAGCACCCAGAATCGGCGCAGCAGACCGCTTTCCCGCTCGGCGTACAACGACATGCCGGTACCCATCGCGCCGTACATCGCCCCGGCGACGGCGATCATCGGCACGAACCCGTAGATCGGGTCGGCCCCGCCGGCGGCGCCGAGGGATTTGTCGAGCACCAGGTCGTACATGAGCAGCAGCAGAATCGGCAGCACCAGCGTGCTGGTGATCACCTCCGGCTGCCGTGACCAGCGCCGCAGCAGGCGACCGGTCTCGATCCGGGCCTGCGACCACAGATCACCGATCCGGGTGCCGAGCACGGGGGAATTGTCCATAACGGTCGCACTCATCGCCGGTGCCCTTCCGCTCGCACTGCCAGGACCACGGCGACCACCAGCAGCACCGCGATCCAGATCGCGGCCACGCCGAGTTCGGCGGGGTACTTCCCCGCCGCCAGTCCGCGCAGCGCGTCGGTGATCTGCGAGACCGGCTGATTGCGTACATACGGCTGGATCCAGCCCGGAAAACCCTGCACCGGAACGAACCCGGTGGAGGTCATCACCAGCAGCAGTTGCGGGCCGAACAGGACGGTGCCGCTGAGTTCGCTGTTGCGGGTGATGGTGCCGAGCGCGTCGGTGGCGATTACGAGCGTGGCGCCGAACGCCAGCACCACCAGCACGAAGACCAGCGTGGAATCCGCGCCGTGGAATCGGAATCCGAAGATCGTGCCGATGATCAGCGCCCCGGCGAAGGCGGCGACGGCGCGCACCAGATTCGCCGACATCCGAGCGGTCACCGGAACCCACGACGGCACCGGCATCGCCCGCAGCCGGGTGGCCATGCCGCCGACGACCTCTCGCGCCGCCCGGTCACCGGCGAACATGGAGGTGAAGAACAAGGCGAAGACCGCGATCAAGGGCAGCAGGTACTGCGCGTAGTCGATACCACCGGCCTCCATCGAATGCCGCAGCGGCACGTAGAAGCAGACGAAGAACACCACCGGCGCGGCGAAGGCCAGCACCAGATCGCCCTCGCGCAGCGCGGTGCGAATCATGCGGCCGCTCAACGCCGTCCATTGCAGGCCGGCCGGAACCCGGAACAGTTCGGGGGTTTCGGTGCGCGCCGCGGTCATGCCGGGATCTCTTCGGCCGGTTCGGTCAGCTGGATGAAGACCTCGTCGAGGGAGGGACGGCGCAAGGCGATGTCGATCAATTCGATTCCCGCGCTGTTGATCCGGTCCAGCGCCTCCGACAGCGTCACCGCGCCACCGGGCGCGGGAACCGACACGCGGTCCTGCGATTCGGCGATCGTGACCTCCCCCAGGCTCGCCAGCGCGGCGGCCACGGCCGGCACATCGCCGGCATCGACCGGGACGACCTCGCAGTAGCTGTCGCCGGAGCGGGCCTTGAGCTGATCGGCGGTGCCCTCGGCGATCACGGTGCCCTTGTCGACGACAATGATGTTGTCGCTCAACGCATCCGCTTCCTCGAGGTACTGCGTGGTGAGCAGAATCGTGACGCCCTGTTCCTTGAGCGAGCGCACCAGCGCCCATAGGCTCTGGCGACTGACGGGGTCCAGGCCGGTGGTGGGTTCGTCGAGGAAGACCACGCGCGGCGGCCGGACCAATCCGCAGGCGATATCGATGCGCCGGCGCATACCGCCGGAGTACTGGCCGACCCGTCGTTCCGCCGCCTCGGTGAGCGCGAACTGCTCCAGGAGTTCGTCGGCGCGCTGCGCGGCGGCCTTGCGCCGCAAGCCCATCAGACGGGCGAAGAGCACCAGATTTTCCCGGCCGGTGAGCATTTCGTCGAGCGCCGCGTACTGGCCGGTCAGCATGATCGAGGACCGGACCTGCGCGGCCTGGGTGACGACGTCGAAGCCGGCTACCCGCGCAGTACCGGCATCGGGACGAATCAGCGTCGACAACACCGATACCGTGGTGGTCTTACCCGCGCCGTTGGGCCCGAGCACGCCCAGCACACTGCCCGCGGGGGCGCTGAAACTGATGCCTCGCAACGCGCGCACCGCGCCGAAGGTCTTCTCGACACCGTCGACGACGATCGCGTTGTCCGTATCCGCCGGACTACCCATTGAATTCGACACCATGCTCTCCGTCCGAGCGCCCGCCCAGTTACTTTGGTAAGGCTAACTTGATAATTCGATGAACTCCACCGCCTCGGCCTCAACCGAGCAGCGCCACCACCTCGTCGAGGGAGGCGCCGCCGAGAATGGCGGTGACCGGGAGATCCCGCCGCAATTCGGCCTCGACCCGCTTGCGGAGGTCGAGCGCCTGCAGCGAATCCAGGCCCAGCGCCACCAGCGGGACCGATCCGTCGACGGCCTCGCTCGGTTCCAACCCCATCACCACCCGCAGGGCATCGCGCACGGTGTCGGCGGTGCCGCGCGGCGCGGCGGCCGTATCGGCGGCGGGCTCGGGTTCGGCCACCGGTTCGGCAACCGTGGCCGCCGCCGGCTCCGGTTCGTCGTCGGGTAGTTCGGCGAACAGCGGCGCGAAACCGAAGACCGAGAACAGATCTCGGATGCGACCCCACTGGGCGGCGGCGACCAGCACAGTGGCCGCACGCGGCGCGAAGCCGGCGGCGACCGCCACCGCCGGGTCCATCGGCAGCAATCCGGTGCCGCTGATGCGGGCCAGCGCTTCGGCATGGTCGGCGCCGACCGCCCGCCACAGGCCCCACTGCACCGACGAGCATCGGATGCCTTCGGCCCGGTAGTGCGCGGCCTGCGCGTCCAGCATCCGGTTGATCGCGGAGTAGACCATATGTCCGCGCCCGCCCAGTGTGGCCGACAGCGACGAGCACACCACGATGCGACCGTCGTCGGTGCGCGGGAAGATACGCGTGAGGTTGCGCAGCACGACGGATTTGGCGTTGGCGGCCGCGCGAATGGCCGCCGGATCCGGATCGGCGGCCGCGGCGTCGTAATCCACGGCGGCATGCACGACGAGGGTCGCCGGGCTCGCGGCGTAGTCCGCCGCGAGGTCGGCGAGTGCGGCTGCGTCACCGGCGTCGCAGCGGCGCACCACGATCTCGGAATCGTGCCGGGCGCCGATCTCGGCGATGCGCGCCGCGGCGGCGAAGGCGCTGCTCGGCGCGATCCATATCGCGGGGGAGCCGGAATTGGCCGTGCGCGACGGCGGCTACTACGCGAAACGGCTGATCCTCGACGACACCGCGGGTGATATTCCGCCGCACGGGGAGGAACTGCGCGAGGTCGTCATCGTCGGCGGCACCGGCAAGGTGGGGCTCGACCTCTGCGAGCAGTTCGCCGCCGCGGGCGCGGGCCGGATCACGGTGATCAGCCGGTCCGGCGGTTCGGCCGCCGCCGCGGCGCGCATCGCCGAGATCGGCGCCCGGCACGATTCCGAGATCGTGGTGCGCCGCTGCGACGCCGCCG
>NZ_LZMK01000267.1:0-627 GCF_001665865.1 Nocardia sp. 852002-20019_SCH5090214
ACGAAGCCCCCACCTACGCGTTGTCGTCTGCCGAGCAGCGGCGCGCGCAGCTCGACACCGATCTGGATGCGGCCGGCATCACCGGAGACGACCGCGCCCGCATCGACTTCGTCGTCGACTACCTCACCGGAGACACCCGAGACATCGACCTTCTCGCCTCGCCGGTGTGGGTCGACCCGGGCGAAGAAGCGCGCGGCCGGATCCCGGAACTGCTGGGCGGATTCGCCGAGGGCTACGTCAACGCGCAGAAGATGGCCGCCGAGATCTCGGTGATGACCGCGGCCGACCAGGCCCAGGTCCGTGAAGCCGGTAAGGCGATCCGCGCCGGACGCGAGCCCAGTACGCGACTGTGGCCCGGCTACGCCAACCGCGAGCAGATCAACGAGGAGATCTTCCTTCTCGCAGGCGATGTCGAAGACATTCGAGCAATCGCGGACTACGTCGCCGAGAACGACCTCTCCGACGAAAGTCCCGAGACCTGGGGTGTCGGTGACGAAACCGCCGCGACCATCGAGCGGCTGCGCGAGCGGGGCGACGAGATCGTCGCGGTCGCCACACTCCAGCACGGCCTGGCCGACATCGAGCGCAGCCAGCTCGTCACGATTGTCGACGACGTCGACGCCGGAC
>NZ_LZMK01000268.1:0-75412 GCF_001665865.1 Nocardia sp. 852002-20019_SCH5090214
CCACGCCACACCGATCGGGGTCTCGGCCGCCGAATGCGCCAACTTCGGCACCGCCCTGCACCTCGCCCGCACACTCGTCACCACCCGCGAAGCCCGCACCGTCCTGCTGGTGACCGCCGATGCCTGCACCACACCCGAGCAACGCCTGCTCCGCCAAGTCAACTCCGTCGTCAGCGACGGCGCCGCATCCTGCCTCGTCACCACCGAACCCGCTCGCATCGAAATCCTCACCACCGCCACCGCCACCAACCAGCTCATCCGCGCCGCCACCAACCCCGACGCCATCGCCGCCCTCACCCGCCGCACCCTCATCGGCCTCGTCGACAACGCGCTACAACGCGCGAACATCGACCGCGCCCAGATCCGGCAAGTGATCACCAACAACATCAACACCGAAGCACTACGGTTCATGACCCTGTCCGCCGGCCTCGACCACAACCTCTGCTACGTCGACAACGTCGCAGACTTCGCCCACGTCCACTCTGCGGATAATCTGCTCAACCTCCAAACCTATCTCGAAGACGGCGCCGCACCCGACCAGATCGTCCTCACCATCAGCCACGCCTTCGGCACATGGGCACTGGCTCCACTCCGAATCCGCTGACAAAGACCACGACTTCCACCAACCCCGGAATCGAACGGCCCGAGCCTGGGTAGTGGAGCTCGCGGTAGCTCACCAGGACTTCCAGATGCGGTCGATACGCAAATAGGCTGGGCAGTTCCTCGTTCAGCCCCTCCTCCCCGGTTTCGGTGAACAGCAAATCCGCAGTTCAACAGGATTTTCGATACGACAGACATGATTAGCTTCACTCGGCATCGCCGATTTGTACGGACCTACAGAACGTCGACAGGACGTCGCAGAATCACTGGCGATCAGGCAACCTCCGAAAGGCCGGTCAAGCCAGGCGCTCTCCATCGCCTCGTCCACGATCTCTGACTCTCCCGTGTTGCTCCGCGGTCAGAGCAGATCGGGTCGTCGTCGGATGATCTTCGCCATCGTGCGGACCTCAGCGGCACCGGGAACGCCTATGTCACGTTGTTCGTGTTCAGCGGCCTCGGTGCCGGATTCGAACAGCGGTGTGGGCGAGCGGTAACATACGGTGGCCTCGAACACGGCTGGACTGATTCGTCTCTGAATCAGCGCCAGACGAAGCGCGAGAAGGTTCTCACTGTGACACCCCGCCCAGCCAGCACATAGGCGACGCACCTCGCTGTCAGCGTCGGTTTGGTGGCACTGAAACAGAGCCAACGGTTGATCAGATATCTCCCCGGCCCGTGATACGTCTGTATTTGTCAAGTCGCCGCGGTTTCAGCACTCTTCCACAGCATTTACGTAGGCTGGCACGGGCCCTACCAACGCCGACCGAATCGACAGATGAGCGAATCAGATATCGAGCAGACCCGACCCGTACGCCGCTGCGAGGCAGTGACGGCCGAGTCGGCCGATGTCATGCCCTTGTCCGGCGTCGCCATCGAGGCGCGGAGCGAGGGAGTGGCCGCGGAGCATGCCCGGCGACTGCTCCAGGACCTCGGCGCCCGCCCTGAAAACGACCGTGGACAGCGGCGCACAGTACTCGTCGATGCTCGTTCGGCGGTGCGGGCCTGGGCGGACTCCGGCGCGATGGCGCTCACCGGCCGGGCCGGCGGCCCGCCACTGGTCTCCCCCGGCGCGCCGGCCGCCGCGACCGGGGCCGCATTGGCTCTGTTGGCGGCATTGCGCCCCCCTGACGAGTCGAGCGCGGCGCCGTGGCCCGGGGTCGAAGTTCTCGGTGAACGTGCAGCCTTGTTCGGACGTGGTCGCAATGCGCCATGGTCGGTGGGTGGAGCCTTTCGAATGTTTCCGACTACGCACGGGTACCTGGGTATCTCGTTGCCACGACAGGACGACTTCACCTTGCTGCCCGCCCTGGTCGAAGGTGAGGTCGGCGGTGACCCATGGCAGGCGGTCGCCGAATGGGCGCGAACGTGTTCCGCCGAGGATGCGGCGGCGCGCGCCCAACTGCTGGGAATCGCCGCCGCGGCGGTCCTCGACACCCCCGGAAAGCCTCAGGACGCACAGTTCCGACATCGCAATGGGCGCGGAATCGTCGTGCGGCCAGGCGGCGTTCGGCAACCTCGCCGCGCCGAGCCGGTCGTCGTCGATTTGACCTCGCTGTGGGCGGGGCCCCTGTGCGCACACCTGCTGGGCCGCACCGGAGCCCACATCGTGAAAGTGGAAAGCACGCGCCGACCGGACGGGGCTCGTTCCGGTTCCCGCGACTTCTTCGACCTGATGCATGCAGAACATGCTTGCGTGGCAGTCGATTTGACCACCGCCGAAGGTGTCGAAACACTACAGCGTCTCATCGACGTCGCCGATCTGGTGCTGGAGGCCTCCCGGCCACGAGCGCTACGCCAGCTCGGTATCGATGCCGAGTCCGCGGTCGCGGCCGGCACGAATTGGCTGAGTATCACCGCTTACGGGCGGACGGGACCGTGGTCGGATCGGGTCGGTTTCGGTGACGATGTGGCCGCTGCGGCCGGAGCGGTCGTCTTCGACGGCTGCGAGGTGCTGCCCTGCGGCGATGCGTTGGCGGATCCGGTGGCCGGAGTGCACGCCGCGGTTGCCGCGGCCGCCGTATTGTCGTCGGACCGGGCGTTTCTGGTCGACCTGTCGATGCGCGATGTCCTCGCTGCCACCCTCCGCGATCGCGTCGAGCCCCACGAAGTGGTCCACGGCCCGGACGACCTCTGGCACGTGCGGACCGCGGACGCAGAATTTCCGGTCGCCGCACCTCGCGCCCGCCACGCACCGACCGCGGCCGCAGCGTTGGGCGCCGATACACAGGAGACGTTGTCGCGATGGTTGAGCGGATGAGCGTGCTGATCCAAGGCGCCGACGTAGCGGGGCGGCTGCTCGATGCCCGGATAGCCGACGGTGTGGTCCGCGAACTGGCACCCGGTCTGGTTCCGCGGGCGGACGAGGACGTGATCGCGGCACATGGTGGCGCCCTGATTCCGGGCCTGCACGATCATCACATTCACCTGCTGGCCGCGGCGGCGGCAGCCGACTCCCTCGACTGCGGCCCGCCCCAGGTGCGCTCGGCCGAACAACTTCGGCACGCGCTGCGCGAGGTGAGCGATCGGCTGCCGGCGGGTCACTGGATTCGCGGTGTCAACTATCACGAATCCGTGGCGGGAATTCTCGATCGCGCCATCCTCGATCGGATGATCGCCGACCGGCCTGTCCGAATCCAGCACCGCGGCGGAGCGCTGTGGACACTCAATTCGGCCGGTATCGCCGCACTCGGCAGCACCGTCGACACCAGCCCAAACGTGGAGCGCGACGCCGAAGGTGTTGCCACGGGACGGCTTTGGCGCTTCGACGCACAACTGCGCGAGGCACTCGGAACCTCCGAACCCGACCTCGCGGCACTCGGCACGCGGCTTGCCTCCTACGGCATCACCGGAGTCACCGATGCCACCCCCGATGAGGACGGCACCGGCCAGCTCACTCTCGGCGCCGCCGTCCGCGACGGCAGGCTTAAGCTGCGAGTCCACGTCCTCGGCGCCGCGGCGATCACACACCCCATCTCAGGCCTGACCGCCGGACCACGCAAATTCCTGCTACACGACCACGACCTGCCCACCCTGCCCGAGCTCATCGCCGCTATCGGGTCCGCGCGAGAACAGGGACGGGCCGTCGCCGTCCATTGTGTGACCCGCGAATCCTTGCTGTTGACACTGGCCGCGCTGCAATCGACCGGGACGATGCCGGGCGACCGCATCGAACACGCCGCGATCGTCCCGCCCGAGACGCGACGCGACCTGGCTCGCATGGACCTGGCTGTGGTGACCCAGCCGTGCTTCATCGCGGACCGTGGCGATGAATACCTCGCCACCGTCGACGAACGTGACCATCACCTGCTGTACCCGTATGCGTCGCTGGTAGCCGCGGGAGTCCGAGTCGCCCCCTCCAGTGATGCCCCCTTCGGCGCGGCCGATCCGTGGCACACTATCCGCGCCGCCGTCCGCAGGACCACCGGCTCGGGCGCGAGAGTGGCGGCGGCAGAACGTGTTTCGGCTCGAGTGGCCCTGGACGGATTTCTCTCCGCGCCCGACAACCCGGGCGGGCCGCCGCGGCGGTTGCACACCGGCTGCCCGGCAGATCTGTGCCTGCTGTCCGAACCGCTGGGCGTCGCGCTGACCCACCCAGCCTCCTCGACGGTCCGCGTCGTCGTGCAAGCGGGAGAGATCATTTTCCGGCGGGGCTGACGACTCGATCCAGTCGGTGATCGGGTCGGCGCCTCACCCTCGGGCGGGACACCTTCTATACGGAAAACCCGGGTTCGACGGGGCCGACCTCGTCGACCAGCCCCCAGCGCACGGCGGTCTCGGCGTCGATCCGTTCCCCGGTGAGCATCATCCAGGCCGCTCGCCATCGTCCGATGCGCCGCACGACACTCACCGTGCCACCGGCGCCCGGCACCAATCCCATCCCGATCTCGGGCAGCTGGAAATATCCGTCGGGAGCAGTGGTCAGTCGCCCCGCGAAGGCCGCCATCTCGATGCCGGCCCCGATACACGCACCGTGCACCCGGGCCGTCACCCGATCACGCAGCCGATCGATGATCCGCCACGGCGCCCGCTCCAGACGCACCAGATACGCGGCGACCAGATCGGTAGCGACACCGAACTCGTCGAGATCACCACCACTGCAGAAAGCCGGTCCGGCGCCGCGCAATTCGATCCGCGCGATCGAAGGATCGAGCTCCGCCAGCTGGAACGCCTCGAGCAGCGACTCACGCATCCGCATACTCACCGCATTGCGACGTCCCGGATTGTCGAGCACGACCTCGAGCCGGTCGCCGCGGCGCTCGGCCCGCACCACCGGCCGCTCCGGGGCCACCACCGGGCGCACCGGCCTTTCGGCACGCCAACGCGCGAATTCACTGCCACCCAGCAACATCGAATACACCGCGGCCTCCGCAGCGAGCCCCGCCTCGACATCCAGCACCGACGTCTGACGCACCAACCTCGCCAAAGCCACACTCGCACGCGGGTTCCGGCCCACCGCGTCCGAAATCCGGTCCACGCCGGACCGCAGATCCGCACACCCGATCAGCTCCCGCCCCCCGGCCGACGACGACAGCGTCAGCGTCATGGCACGCAGCAGCGGCTCCAACCGAGCCGTCGGCTCGGCCTCGAGAACGCCCACAACGATCCGAAGGCTCCCCGCTACCGCTTCGGCCGCCTGCCGGATCCTGGCCGGCGACTCCGCTCGCCACTCGTCCAACGACACCGCCACCAGCGGCCCCTCGGGTTCACCGAGCGGACCGAGCCGCAACTCCCACTCGCCCGGGGCGAGCGACAACCGTTCGTACACCACCCCTCGATCCTGGCACCCACGGATCCGACCTTCGATCGGGAGTCGCGGCTACCGCCCGTTATTTCTTTCAGATAGATTACATAGTGAACTATGTACCGGGAGTGTCGGAATCTCCCGCGTCGCGAAAGGACATTCGGATGCAGATCAACGACAGCGTCGCCGTCGTCACCGGCGGGGCCTCCGGCCTCGGCTTGGCCACAACCAAGGCGCTGCTGGCAGACGGCGCCTACGTCGTCATCATCGACCTCCCCTCCTCCAACGGCGAGGCCGTCGCCAAGGAACTCGGCGAGCGGGTGCGTTTCGTCGCCGCCGATGTCACCGACGAGAACGCGGTATCGCAGGCGCTCGATGTCGCCGAGTCGCTGGGGCCGCTGCGGGTCGCGGTCAACTGCGCCGGCATCGGCAACGCCGCCAAGACCGTCAGCAAGAAGGGCCCCTTCCCGCTCGACGGCTTCACCAAGGTCGTCACCGTCAACCTGATCGGCACTTTCAACGTGATCCGACTGGCTGCCGAACGCATCGCCAAGACCGAACCGGTCGATGGCGAGCGTGGCGTCATCGTCAATACCGCTTCGGTTGCCGCCTTCGAGGGCCAGATCGGCCAGGCCGCCTATTCCGCTTCCAAGGGCGGTATCGTGGGGATGACCCTGCCCATCGCCCGCGATCTCGCCTCGCTGCTGATTCGCGTGAACACCATCGCGCCGGGGCTGTTCAAGACGCCGCTGCTCGGCACCCTGCCCGACGAGGCGCAGCAGTCACTGGGCGCCCAGGTACCGCACCCGGCGCGTCTCGGTGATCCGTCCGAGTACGGTGCCCTCGCCGCGCACATCGTGTCCAACCCGATGCTCAACGGCGAAACCATCCGCCTCGACGGCGCCATCCGCATGGCCCCGCGCTGAGGTTGATCGTGCGGCGGTTCGATCCATGAACAGACCGGACCGCCGCACATACGCTGAGTGGACCGACCGCCCCGGCAGACAACGTGACCAGTGACGCCCGGCACGCCAAAGCCCACCGTAGAGTTGCGGAGGGACGGCAGCGCAAACACGTGATTCCGCTCGGGAGGCAGCCGAATTCAGTTCTGCGTCGATGCTGTGTGCGCGTCGATGTATTCGGACATCAGTTGACGGCGCAGGATCTTTCCGCTCGGCAGCCGTGGCACCTCGCCGAAGGCGATCGACCGGGGCGCTTTGTAGTGTGCGAGCCGGTCGCGGCAGTAGTCGATCAGTTCTCGCTCGAGATCCGGTCCCGGCGTCACACCGGCTGCCGGCTGGACGACGGCGTGCACGCGCTGGCCCATCTCCTCGTCCGGTAGCCCGATGACCGCCACGTCGAACACCGCGGGATGCAGGATGAGGGCGTCCTCGATCTCCTGCGGGTAGATGTTCACTCCACCGGACAGGATCAGATCGGAGCGACGGGCCGACAGGTAGAGGTAGCCGTCCGCGTCGACATGACCGAGATCGCCGAGGGTGTTCCAGCCCTTGTCGTTGAACGCCTCGGCGGTTTTGGCGGCGTCGCCGAGGTATTCGAACGGCCGGATGTCGCTGAACCAGACGGTGCCGACCTCGCCGGGCGGGAGTTCGTTGCCGTCGTCGTCGCAGATGTGCACGACACCCTGCACTGCCTTGCCGACCGATCCCCGGTGCGTGAGCCACTCCGGCGTGTTGATCATGAAGAATCCGGTTCCTTCACTGCCGGAATAGAATTCGGTCAGCTTGGGTCCGAACCAGTCGATCATGCGCTGTTTGACCTCCACCGGACACGGGGCGGCGGCGTGCACGACCAAGCGGATACTCGAAACGTCGTAGCGATCACGAATGCCGGTGGGCAGCTTGAGCATTCGCACGAACATGGTCGGGATGAACTGCGCATGCGTCACCCGGAATTCGTCGATGAGTGCCAGCGTGCGTTCGGCGTCGAATTTCTCCATCACCACCGCGGTGCCGCCGTTGCGCACGGTGCCGAAGGTCCAGCCCAGCGGCGCGGCGTGGTAAAGCGGGCCTGGGCTGAGATAGACCGAGTCCGGTCCGAAACCGAACGCGGCGCCCATCAAGTGGTCGATCCCGAGGCCGGCACCGAAGGGCTGACCGGTCAGTGTCGGGAGGATTCCCTTGGGTCGTCCCGTCGTTCCGGACGAGTACAGCATGTAGTAGCCCTCGAACTCGTCATCGACGGGCGTGGTCGGCAGATCCCCGACCGCCTCCTCGAGTCGTTCGGCTCCCGCGGCGCTGCCATCTACCACAAGCCGTGAGCGGAGTTCGGGTGCGGCGGCGTGCGCGGCCTCGGCGAGATCGGTCAGCGATGCCGAGTGGATCAGCATCCGCGCACCGCAATTCGCGACGATGTAGGCCGCCTCCTCGGCGCTGAGATGCCAGTTGACCGGTGTGTAGAGCAGGCCGGATCGCTGGGCCGCCCACGCCACCGGGAACACCTCGAGCTGATTGCGCATGAGGATCGCGATATGGTCCCCGGGGCGCAGCCCACGGGACCGGAACAGGTGCGCGATCCGGTTCGACCGCTGCTCGAGTTCGCGATAGCTCAGCGTCTCGCCGCCTACGCCCATGACGATCGCGGGCTTGTCCCCGTATCGAGCGGCCAGTTCTGTGAGATTCACCGCGTCCCCTTGTCCGACAGCCTCTTTCGCCAATCGCCGGGAACGCGCGCGGCACTGAGCTCCACCGCGAGCCGGTCCACGACCGCCGCCACGGTCGGCACGTCGTTGATCAGCCCGGTCGAGTGACCGGCGCTCCACACCGACTTCCACGGTTTGACACCCTCGGGCAGGTTGGGCCGGTGCTTGCCGGTCGGGCGTGGCAAATTCCGGGGATCGAGTCCGGCCTTGACGATCGAGGGCTCCAGGAAGCTGGCGGGCAGCCCTGCGATCGCATCGGTGAACAGAACGTCCTCGCTCTCGGAGGTCACCAGCATCTGCTTGTGGTCCTCGACGGTGCCCGATTCGGCGGTGGCGATGAAACGAGTCCCCATGACCACGATGTCGGCGCCTAGTGCGAGGGCGGCGGCGATGCCGTTGCCGTCGGCGATGCCGCCGGCCAGCATGATTCGGCCGTCGAAGATGCTACGCACCTTCGGCAGGAACGAGAACGGCGACAGCGTTCCCGCATGTCCCCCCGCGCCCGCGCAGACCAGCATCAGCCCGTCGACTCCCGCCTCGATCGCCTTTTCGGCGTGCCGGATGGTGGTCACATCGTGGAAGACCATGCCGCCCCATTCGTGCGCGGCGTCGACGACCTCACGCGGGTCGCCCATATTGGTCAGGATCAGCGGCGCCCGATGCTTGCGCACGGTGGCCAATGCCTCGTCGCGGGCCCGCTTGTCCAGGGCCGCGGAGGCGAGCATGTTCACGCAGAACGGCGCGAACTCCCTGCCGGAGTCGAGCGTCGTCTTCTCGGCCTCGCGGATCGCGCGCAGCCACGTGTCCAAGGTTTCCGGGCGGCGCGGATTGGCGGAGGGGAACGCGCCGATGATGCCGGCGCGACAGGAGGCGATGACCAGGTCGAGGTTGGAGACGATGAACATCGGCGCCGCCATCACCGGGATTCGCAGCGAGTTCCAGGCGATCATGTGTGGTCCACCTCGGTGAAGTATTTCCTGCGCAGGTCTGCCTTGCGGATCTTGCCCACCGCGGTACGCGGCAGTTCGTCGACGATCATGAGCTTCTCGGGAGTCTTCTGCTTCGCCAGGCCCGAAACGGCGAAATGCCGCCGCAGCTCGTCGATATCGAGTTCGGTGCCCGATGCGAGGACGACGATCGCGGCCGCGACCTCGCCGTACCGCGCGTCCGGCGCGGCGACCACCACGCCCTCGGCGACAGCCGGGTGCGTGCGCAGCACGTCCTCGATCTGACCGGAGGAGATCGTCTCTCCGGCCCGGATGATGACGTCCTTGATCCGGTCGGTGATCGAGAGCCGGCCGTCGGCGTCGAGGTGGCCGAGATCTCCGGTGCGCATCCAGCCGTCGTCGGTGAATGCGCCACGGTCGAGTGCGCGGTCGCGGTAGCCGACGAACTGGTCGGGGCCGCGGGTGACGATCTCACCGTCGACTCCGGCCGCCACGTCGCGACCGGCGGGGTCCAGGACCCGAACCTGCACGCCGGGCAGCGGGACTCCGTCGGTGTTGATCCGCGCGTCCGGCGGATCGTCGACACCGCAGACTGCGATGGTCGGGTGTTCGGTCGAGCCGTAGCACCGATAGGTCGTGATGCCCGCCGCCGCGGCCCGCCTGCCGAGTTCGTCCGGGACAGTGGCCGCGCCGAGCATCAATTCGGTCAGAGTGGCCAGCTTGTCACCCCGGTCGGCGATGTTGAGGATCCCGGTCAGATGGAAAGGGGTGCCGACCGTGGAGGTGACCCCGTAACGGCCGATCAACTCCACCGCAGCGTGCGGATCCCAGTTCTCCAGGTAGACGGTGTCAGTGCCGTGCAAGATCGGGCGCAGCACGGCGCCGAGTCCCGCGATGTGGCCCGGCGGGAACGACACCAGATGCACCGCTCCCGGACTCGAATTCTGCAGGCGCGGCATGGTGCGTTGCTCGGCCAGTATCGAATTATGGCTGTGCTGCACACCTTTCGGCGCCGACGTGGTCCCGGATGTGTACACCAGCAGGCATACGTCGTCCGAACGCACCTGCGGGGCGCGATACATCCCGTCGCGGTCCAACTGCGCCCACGTCGTCGCACCCTCGCATTCGCCAGGGCCGACGACCACGATCCGTTCCAGCGTGGGCACCGCCGACAGGTCGGTGATCCGGTCGGTGTACCGGGTCGAACGCACTCGCTCCGGCATGATCAGGACTTTCGCCCCGGATTCCGCGAGAATGAACGACAGCTCGGCGGTGCCGTAGATATGCACGACCGGTACCAGCGTCGCACCGGTCAGCAGCACCGCCTCGTAGGCCACCGAACATTCGAACCGGCTGGGCAGCTGCACGACCACCGCGTCGCCGGGGCCGATCCCCATGCCCTGGAGGGCGGCCGCGACACGCTGTGCCTCGCGATGGAGGTCGCCGACCGTGGTTTCGAGCACCGTGTCCGCCCCGGCGAACACGAGCGCCGAACCGGCGTGAGACTCGGCACCGGCCTCGAACGCGTCGAGCAGGGTTCGATCGGTGTACCAACCGTCGCGATACCACTTGGCGCGCAACGCCTCGGGGTCATAGGTGGTGATCTCGCCGGTGGTCATGCGATGGTTCCGATCCGGCGAGCAGCGCGTCGTAAATGCTTGTGCCGCAACGCCCGTGGTTCGTAGGCGAGGTCGGCGCGGGCGAGGGTCACGCCGGGGGCGACCACCTCGTCGACCAGATCGAGCACCTCGTCCGAGAGCGCGGTGTCCAGCACCTTCAGTTGGCTTTTCAGCTGCTCCATCGTGCGCGGGCCGATAATGGTCGAGGTCACCGCCGGATGTGCGAGGGTGAAGCCGAGCGCCAGGGTGATCAGATCCGTGCCCGCCTCGGCAGCGATCTCGTCGAGCCGCCCCAGCAGCGCGAGTTTGCGTTGCGCCCCTTCGGAATCCATCCGCCAAGCCCCGCGACCGAGGCGGTTGAACCGTGCCCCCTCGTCGGATGTGCTGTCCCCGCGGTACTTTCCGGTGAGCCAGCCCCCGTTGAGTGGGCTCCAGACGATCGCGCCCATGCCGTAGCGTTGACAGATCGGAAAGACATCGCGCTCGGCGCCGCGCACGAAGATCGAATACGGCGGCTGCTCACAGTGCGGCGCGATATGGCCGCGATCGGCGGCCACCCACTGCGCCTGCACGATCGCCTCCGCCGGAAATGTCGAGGTGCCGACCGTCCGGACCTTGCCGGCGCGGACGAGATCGGAGAGCGCGCCGAGGGTTTCGTCCAGATCGGTGGCCTCGTCGAGCCGATGCACCTGGTACAGGTCGATATAGTCGGTGCCGAGACGGCGCAGACTGTCCTCACAGGCCCGTACGATCCATCGCCGTGACGCCCCGCGGTGATTGGGATCGCGGCTCATCGAGTTGAAGAATTTGGTCGCCACCACCACCTCGTCGCGGCGAGCGGCGATCGCCTTCCCGACGATCTGCTCGGACTCGCCGCGCGAGTACACGTCGGCGGTATCGATGAAGTTGACGCCCGCATCGAGGGCCCGGTCGATGATCGCGCCGCAGTCGTCGTGGTCGGCGTTGCCCATTGCTCCGAACGACATCGCGCCCAGACACAATCTGGACACGGTGACTCCGCTGCGTCCGAGACGTTCGAACTCCATGGTCATCGTCCCTTCCGCACGGGTGTCTGGGTCACCGCGCAGCCTCCGGCTCCGGCACCGGGCGATAGCACGCACCCAGTAGTGCGGCCGCGGCGGCGAGGCCGAGCACCACCGACAGCGCGAATCCGGCCCATCCGTCGAAGACGTTGTGCCCGAGAATCGCCCAGTCCAGACTGAACCTGCCCGCTCCGCCGATCGCGACCGAGACTGCGCCGACCGCGAGGATCAGGTTGTACTCCCACCCGTTACCTGTGATGAAGAAGCCGTGCCCGCGGTGCACTGTCCAAGCAGCCACCGCCATCAGCGACACGAATGCCGCCGCCGCGAACGGCGTGAGCAGGCCCAGGGCGAGCAGAACTCCGGCACCCAGCTCGGTGCCCGCGGCCAACCACGCCTGCACCTTGCCTGGCCGCATACCGATGCTGTCGAACCATCGTGCGGTGCCGGGAATTCGGCCGCCGCGCACCAGCTTTGCGTATCCGTGGGCGGCCATGGTCAGTCCCAGGCACACCCGCAGCAGGGCCAGGCCCGCATCGATCGCAGTCACGAAACCTCCTTGTTCACGACAGTCGGGCCAGCACCGCGCCGGCGGCACGGTCGCGCAGATTCTCCGGGCGTCCCAGCGCCACCTGGTTGCCGGTGGCTCGGCGCAGCAGCAGATGCGCCGGGTGTTCCCAGGTGAAACCGATGCCGCCGTGGATCTGGATGCAGTTCTCGGCCGCCCAGACCGCGGCGTCGAGTGCGGCCGCGGTGGCGACATCCACGGACAGTCGCGTTTCGGCGTCGTTGGACTCGACGTCCGCGGCGGACAATACCTGGGCGCGCGCACCCTCGGCCCGCACCAGCATGTCGGCGCAGCGATGTGAGATGGCTTGATAGGAGCCGATCAGGTGGCCGAACTGTTCGCGCTGTCCGGCCCAGTCGACGGCGAGCGCCAGGGCCCGGTTCGCCACACCGACCGAGTCGGCCGCCAGAACCAGCTGGGCCACCGGCCGCGCGGCGTCGAGGATCCGGGTCACGTCAGCGCCGCGGGCGATGACCTCCGGCTCGACCCCGTCCAATACCACCACGCCGATGGTGCCGGTAACGTCCACCGATTCCTGCGGTTCTATCTCGACCTCGATGGGTTTCACCGTACCGAGCACCAACTCGCCGGTACTGCTATCGCGGGCGACCAGCACCAGCCGATCAGCGACCGGCGCACCGGACACCCGCTCGACCGACCCCGACAGCCGGGCTCCGTCCAATACTGGCAGCCCGCCCTCGACCGCCCAGCCGTGGTCGTCGACCGGGACGACGAATGCGGCGGTGGCGCCGTCGCAGATCGCGCGCACGGCGTCGGTGGCGCCGGCCTGCCGCAGAACCTCGAGCGCGATGAGCGTCGGGACCAGCGGTACCGGGGCCACCGCGTAGCCAGCTTCCTCGACGGCGGCGGCCAGCAGGCGCAGGCTCGCGCCCCCGCCGCCGAGGGCCTCGGGCAGCGCGAGTCCGGGCAGGCCGAACCTGATCAGCTCGTCCCAGAGCCCGATGTCGTAGTCGGCGGTCTTGGTAGCCCAAGTTAGCAGCTGGTCGGTTCCGGTGTGCGCGGCGAGCGCCTTGCCGAGCACCTCGCGCAGCGCGGCCTCGTCTTCGTCGGGCGGTGACAGTGGACGGCCCGGCACCACCGTCGCGGGGCGCGTGCCCTCACCGCGATGCGACGGCAGGCCGAGCACCTGCTCGGCGATGGCGTTGCGCTGAATTTCGGCGGTGCCGGCGCCGATGGTCGAGGCCCGGGTCATAAAGTAGCCGTATGTCCAACTGCCGCCGGCGACCGCGCCGGGCGACCGGCCACCGAGGGCCGCACCCGATCCGGTGAGCCGCAGCGCCAGTCGATGCAGTTGCTGTTCGAATTCCGATTTCACCAGCCGGTTCACCGAGGCGACTCCACCCGGATCCGCTTGGCGCAGAACGGCATCGAGGGCGCGTGCACTGTTCGCCGCGATGGCTCGCACACCGGTCTCGACGAAAGCGAGTTCCTGGCGAATCAAGGCGTCGTCGGCATAACCCTGGCTGATGGCGAGCGAGAACACCTTGTCCACCAAGCCGCGGTAGCGGAATTCGTCGGCGAGGAATGCGGTGGCGCGCTCGTGACCGAGCGAGGTGCGCATCACCGACCACCCCTTACCCTCCTCGCCGACGAGATTCTCCGCGGGCACCACGACATCGTCGAAGAAGACCTCGGCGAAGTGGTAGCCGCCGGAGGCGTCGCGCAGTGGGCGGACATCGATACCGGGTGAGTTCATCGGAATCAACAGATAGCTGATGCCGTCGGTGCCGCGCCCGGCGGGCCCGGTGCGCACCAGCGTGAACATCCAGTCGGCCTCGGTGGCCTGGGTGGTCCAGATCTTCTGGCCGGTTACGCGGTAGGTGTCGCCGTGGCGCACGGCCTTGGTGGACAGCGAGGCCAGATCACTGCCGGCGCCTGGTTCGGAGAAGCCCTGGCACCAGGTCTCGTCGGCCCGCAGCAGCGGTTCGAGGAAACGCTTCTTCTGCGCGTCGCTGCCGTAGACGATGAGGGTGGGCGCGACGATGAAGGCGATCGGGTTCGGATGCTTGGGCACACCGGCGGAACTGGTCATCCGGTAGTAGTCGAGCTGGTCTTCGAGCCCCAGCTCGAGCCCGCCGACCGACTTCGGCCACCCCGGCGCGGCAACGCCCGCGTCGACCATCTCCGACTGCCAGGCGCGGGCGGCCGCGGCGCGCTCTCTCGACGTTTCCGGCCGCGGACGCCGCACATAGTCGTCGAGCAGCGCGGTCAAACACGCACGCCAGTCGCCCGTCGCGGCCGGCACCTTCGCCGCGCCTGTCGATCCTTCCACCACGCCTCCTCGGCCTCTTTCACTACGCGCTGGACTTCAATCAGCACTAGGTTAACTTAGTTATAGATTACCGCTCTCGCTTGTCCAGCGAAAGGCCTGTAGACCGACCGAATATCCAGGCCGGTCCGCTTCGACGTTCGGGAATCAGGCGCCGGGCAGGAGCAGCTTCTGCGCCACGGTCCGATACTGCCCGCTCAGCGGGACAGCCCCCGGCCGGCCCTCGACGGTGTTGACGTCGACCGAACGTGACACCGCCACCGGTCTGCCGTGCTGGAACAACCCGGCCCGGAACTCGATCGAGGTCCGTCCGACCCGGTGCACGCCGGCGCCGAGCTGAACCTCACCCGGATACATCACTTCCGCGAGGTAATCGATCTCGACGTGCGCGAGGACCATGCGCAGCGGCACTCGCTCGCCCAGCAGCTCGGCGATCATCCGGCCCACCGCGACGCGGCCCTCTTCGAAGAATCGCGCGATGGCGACATTGTTGACGTGACCGATGGTGTCGATGTCGGCGAATATCAGACTGATCTCACGCCGGCACGGATACGCCTCGAGCGGGAGAGCGGCGATCATTCGGCACCTCCCGCACCGGCCCGGTCGGTCACGATGAACAGCCCCTGCGCCGATACCGTCACCTGTCCGTCGGCGACGATCTCGCCCGTGGTGTACACCTTGCGGCCGTCCCGGCGGAGCCGCCGGGCCCGCACGGTCAGCGGAACGTACAGCGGAGTCGGCCTGCGGTAGCTGATCTCGAGCTGTGCGGTCATACCGCCCGAACCCCACAGCTCGTTCGCCACCGCGAGCGCACCGTCGAGCAGCAGCGCGGACACGCCGCCGTGCACGAGTGCGGGCGGCCCCTGGTACGGAAGCCCCAGGGTGACAACGCCTTCCGCCCAGCCGTTACCGGCGTCCCGCATGGTCAACGGCGGCGCGATCGGGTTCTCCGGGCCGGTCGCCGGATCGTGTCGCGCTATTCCCTCCCCCTGCCACATTTGCGAGAGCTGCGCTCGAACGGGGCGGGTACGGCTCTCCAGCGCCTCGGCGATGCGTTCCAGTTCGGCCGCGGCCGCGGGCAGCGCGGCGTCGTCGGGGGCAGTGCGCGCCAACGCGCCGATGATGCGCCGCACCGCGATCGCGGAATCGTTGAGCGGATCGTCGATCGGCAACGCAGTCAGGGACGGATCACCAGGAGTGAAGCGGGACAGCAACTTTCGCCGGGCGGGTGCGATCCAGTCGATCATCGCGCCGGGCCGTCGAGCCGAGGCGCGGTATCGTGGTACGCCATTTCCTGAGCCAAGCTCGCCACAACTTCGCCGTTGTCGATGACGCCGCCCTGATACCAGCCGCGCAGGCCCGCCGACACACCGTTGCGATAGTCGATAAACAGCCAGTCGTCCCAGCGCGGTGGCCGGTGGAACCACAGGGCGTGATCGAGGCTCGGTCCGAGGACTTCGCTGCCGACCGTGCGCTGCAGTCCCGCGGAGAAATCCGACAGGTAGGCGATCGCTGCCGCATGAACGAGCGGATCATGCTGCGGCAGTTCACCATTAGGGCGGGCCCAGAACCTGACCGGGAAGAACGGGTCTGGGCTCGACCAGTCCTGCACCCGCACCTGCAGCGCGAGTTCCGGATCGAGCGTGAGGACCCGGCACTCCTCGGGCGCCGCCACCGGCGTCACTCCCGAGCGGGTCCGCTCCTGCCCCTCGGCGACCGTCCGGAACGACGCCGACATGCTGAAAATGACCTCGCCGTCCTGCAATGCGACCACTCGGCGCGCCGAATACGAGCGGCCGTCGCGATCGTTGTCCACCCGGTACAGGACCGATCGAGCGCCATCGCCTCGGCGCAGGAAGTAACCGTGCAGCGAGTGCGGCACCCGCTCGGGTTCGACTGTCGCACCGGAGGCCAGCAGCGCCTGCGCCATCACCTGACCCCCGTACAGCGGGCGCTCGACATCGAAGCGGTGCGCCGAACGGAACAGATCACGGTCGATACGATCCAGGCGCAATACGTCGGTGAGCGGAACCGTGCGCAATTCGTCGGCATTGCGCGCCACGTCCACCTCAGTCATCGGCCTTCGATTTCATCGAGCGCTTGCCGAAGCGGTCACCGATATCCTTGCCGTCGGGACGCCACGAGGCCGATGCCTCGGCCTCCAAGCCGAGCGCATGCGCGACCGAAGCGCCGGCGCCCTCCTTGAGCAGACGTAGCATGCGCTGCACCGCCACCGGATGGCTCGCCGCGATCGATTCCGCGATCTCGAGGGTACGTTCCATCAACTTCTCGTGTGGCACAACCTCGTTCGCCAGGCCGATACGCAGGGCCGTCGCGGAGTCGATCGGATCGCCACTGAGGATGATCTGAATCGCGGCCGGCAACCCGACGATGCGGGGCAGCATCGCACTGCCGCCCCAGCCGTTGAGCAGCCCGATCGAGGCATGCGTATCCGCGAAGACGGCCTGCTCGGAAGCGATGATGAACGAACAGTTCACTGCGAACTCGAAACCACCCGTGTAGCAGGGGCCGTTGACCGCCGCGATCACCGGTTTGCCGATCGCCCGCAACACCTGGGTGGGAGTGGTCCCCTCGGTGCGCGGAGGCGGTCCGGTCAGCGCCTCGGGCAGATCGACGCCTGCGGAGAACGCGCTCTCCGCGCCGGTGATCACCACCACTCGGACATCATCATCGGCGTCAGCCTTCCACAATTCCCGTTTGATCGACTTGCGCATCGCCCGGTTGATGGCGTTGCGCCGGTCCGGGCGATTCAACGTCAGGATCGCGACGTGGCCCTGCCTGGTCACCAGGACCGGTTCGAACTCGACACCCTCGTTCTTCTCACCCATCGGGACTCCCTTGTCTCTCAAACGAATTCGACTACAGCATCGGTGAACGCGTCGTTGTCGTCGCCGGCGGCGGCATGGCCCGCGCCGCTCAGTTCGACGAATCGCGCGGTTGGCACCACCGCTACGAACTTCTCGACCGCCTCGCGACTGACCACATCGGACAACGCGCCGCGTACTACGAGTATCGGCACACCCAGCCTCGCAACCGCCGATTCGATTTCGCCCACCCACGTGTGCGGGCGCCGATCCAGCTTGTGCAGGAACTGCGGGTCCCAATGCCATCGCCAGCGGCCGTCCGGACGCGATCGCGTCCGCAGCCTCTTCGAGGCTGGCGAAACCCCTTGGCCGCCAGGTGAATACCGGTCCTCTTCCACGAGTGCCTGGTCTGCCCGGTGCCGTGCAGCAGGAGCACCACCCGATCGCCGTCGTCACCCCAGCAATCCCCCGCCAACCGCAGGCCACCGGCCCCGCGGAACTCCACGGGCCGGGCCGAACCGGTGGTCGCGATACTCATCATGCTCCTCGTACGACGGGGGTCAGGAGACCGCGACCGGGTCCGAGATCAGGGCCGTGTTGCGACGCAGGACGCTCTCGGCCTCGGCCGCAATCCGGGTGACCAGCTCACCGGCGGTCGGGATGTCGTTGATCAGGCCCTGCACCATGCCGACGGTCCAGATACCGGCCTCGGGATCGCCGTTCTCGTAGACCTTACGGCCGCGAGTACCCGCCACCAGCTCCTGCACATCTTTGAATCGCCCACCCTTGCCCAGAATCTCGACGACTTCTTCGCTGACCGAATTCTTCGCCGCGCGCATGGTGTTGCGCAGCTGCCGGAAGATGAGCTGGGTGTCGAGTTCGGTCGCGGCGACGATCTGTTCCTTGACCCGCTGATGAATCGGACTCTCCACGGTGCACATGAAACGGGTGCCCATATTGATGCCGTCGGCACCCAGCGCCAGTGCCGCGGCCAGGCCGCGACCGTCGGCGAAACCGCCGGAGGCCAGGATCGGGACGCTCAACTTGTCCGCCGCCGCGGGAATGAGCACCAGCCCCGGAACATCGTCCTCGCCGGGATGCCCGGCGCATTCGAAACCGTCGATACTCAATGCGTCCACGCCGAGGCTCTGCGCCTTGAGGGCGTGCCGAACGCTGGTGCACTTGTGAATCACCTTGATGCCGTGCTGTTTGAAGTGCTCGACGTGCACCTGTGGGTTCGAGCCGGCCGTCTCCACGATCTTCACTCCGGAGTCGATGATCGCGTGGCGATACTCCTCGTACGGCGGCGGATTGATCGACAGCGTCAGAGTGAGGTTGACGCCGAACGGCTTGTCGGTCATCTCCCGGACGCGGGCGATCTCCTTGGCGAGATCCTCCGGGGTGGGCTGGGTGAGCCCGGTGATGATGCCCAGGCCACCGGCCTCGGAGACCGCGGCGGCGAGTTCGGCGCGCCCGACCCACATCATTCCGCCCTGGACGATCGGATGCTCGACGCCGAACTCTTCGGTGAATCGTGTGGTCAACATGAGGGACTCCTAGACGTGCGCGGCGTGGGCGGGCTGCGAATCGGGTCGATAGAAGAGGGCCGCACGCTTCTCCAGGAACGCCGCCCGCGCCTCCGCCGCGTCCGCCCCGACGATGTTGTTGGCCTGCGCATGGTTCTCGCGCTGCAGCGCGGCCTCGATACTGCCGCCGTCCGCGGCCGCGTCGAGCAGCTGTTTGGTCAGCGACAGGGCCTGGGCGGGTGCGTGTACCAGTTGCCGGGCCATGGACTCGACCGTGCTGTCGAGCTCGTCGGGGGCCACGATTCGGGTCACCAGACCGAGCTCGTAAGCTTCTGCGGCCGAGAGGATCTCACCGAAGAAGGCGAGTTCCTTGGCCTTCTGCAGGCCGACGAGCCGGGGCAGCAGCCAGCTGGCGCCAAAGTCGAGCGAGAGGGCGCGGCGGATGAAGATCTGGGAGAACCTGGCCCGGTCGGCGGCCACGACGAGGTCGCATCCGAGCGCGAGGTTCCAGCCCGCCCCGACCGCGACCCCATCGACCTTGGCAATGGTCGGGATGGTGAGCGCCGACAGCGCCGCGGCCGCATGGCTCGCGCGCTTCATGTAGTCCAGTGCGTCGCCGGAGATGCCGTCCAGATCGGCGCCGGAACAGAAGTCGCCGCCAGCGCCGGTCAGGACCATGACCCGGTCGCCCGGCGTGCGTTCGATCTCGGTGAACGTCTCGGCCAGCTCGCGCCACATGGCCGGACTGCCGGCGTTCTTCTTCTCCGGCCGCGACATCACGACCGCCACCACCCCGTCGTGGCGTTCGACATTGACCGTCTGCACCCTGCCCACCTTTCTGCCGAGCCTTCCGGCGGCATCACCGGGAACTTACCTAGATAACATAGTTCACTATCTAACGCGCCGCAAGATCGCGCCGCAACGTCCAGCGAACGCCCTCAACGCACCGAAATCATTAGCAATGCTCAGTAGATTTACGGTGCTCAGCCCGTATTTTTCACCCTCACAACCGCTCCCGGCAGGGGCTGCGCAACACCCGCCACACTTGCCGCCGTCCGCGACCTTCAATGCGCACCAAGTGAACTTAGATTGCTTATTGACACATCTGATTTTCGCACCTACGTTTACCTGACCCCGGGTTTGTGATCCACATCACCGCCGAGCACCGCAGCTCAGGCGCCCTGAGAGAAGGAAGCACCATGACCGACAAGCGTGACAACTGGCGATCCATCAAGACCCGAGTCGGTCGGCTCGGCCTGATCGCGCTGGTTCCCGCGATCGCACTCGCCACTGCCTGCGGCAGCAGCGATAGCTCCTCGAGTTCCTCGGCCGAGGCTCCCAGCAGCGCCTTCCCCGACAAACCAGCGACGGGCAGCCCGATCAAGATCGGCCTGATCAATCCCGAGGGCGGGCCCGCGGTGTCGCAGCCGTCGAACCGCGAAGCTGCCGAGGCGGTCGTGAAGTACGCGAACGCGAACCTCGGCGGTATCGCCGGGCACCCCATCCAACTCGTCACCTGCGCGGCGAAGGAGGATCCGGCGTCCAACCGTGACTGCGCCAACCAGATGGTCGAAAGCAAGGTCTCCGCCGTCGTCGTCACCACCACCGCCTACGGTGACGCGATGGTACCGGTCATCACCGGAGCCGGGATCCCCTATCTCACCCCGGCCGGGGCCAGCGGCGCGGAGATGACAACCCCCGGCGCCTTCGCCCTGACCGGCGGGTTCCCCGGCACCCTGAAGTCGATGGCGGTCTACGCGGCGGGTAAGGGCTACAAGAAGGTCACCGCCTTCGTCACCGATTCCGGCGCCGCCCCCGCTACCGCGAAGACCATAGGCGGGGCCGCCTTCGGCGCCGCGGGCATCGACCTGCAGGTCGTGCCCATCCCGCTCGGCACGCCGGACGCGACCCCGCAGGTGAGCTCCGGGATCTCCGGCAATGTCGGCGCCATCGCCGTGGTCGGCGACGCGACGATGTGCACCTCCGTGGTCAAGGCCCTCGGCACCCTGGGCGCCACCCAGGACAAGATGCTCATCCAGCCGTGCCTGGACCCCGCCACCGTCGAAGCAGTCGGCGACGCGATGAACGGCGCGCACGTCTTCACGACCGCGGACCTGGTCTCCAATGATCCCGAGGCGGTGCTCTACCGCAGCGTGATGAAGAAGTACTCCCCGAACACCGACCTCGGCGGCTACACCTACACCGGCTACCAGGGCATGCTCGGCCTGGTCCGCGCGGCACAGGGCGTAACCGCCGATCCGAACGCTGCGGCGGTCTCCAGCGCGATCAAATCTGCCCAGAACGTTGTCCTGCCCGCCGGACACGGCATCACCTTCACCTGCAATGCCAGCGCCCTGGCGCAGCTGCCCTCGATCTGCAGCACACAGCTGGTGACGGTCACCGTCAGCGACGGCAAGCCCACCGACCCTCAGGTCACCAAGTAAGTCCAGGCTGCAGCGAAATATGTGGTATCCGAGGAGCTTTCCGTGACCGACCATCTCGTCTTCCTGGCGCTGGGGCTGGGCAACGGCGCCGTGTACGCGGCGCTGGGCCTGGCCCTGGTGATGACATTCCGCAGTTCGGGCGTCGTGAACTTCGGCACCGGCGCGATCGCCCTGTACGTGGCCTACACGTACGGGATGTTGCGCAAGGGCGAACTGCTCAACCCGATTCCCGGGATGGCGAAATCGGTTCATCTCGGAGCGCGCCTCGGCTTGTGGCCGGCGATGGCGATCTCACTCGTCATCGCGGCCGCGCTCGGAATCGCGATCTACGCCATCGTCTTCCGGCCGTTGCGCACCGCGCCACCGGTCGCGAAGGCCGTGGCCTCGATCGGGGTGATGCTGTTCGTGCAGGCCCTGCTCGCGGTGCGAGTCGGCACAACCCCGGTCTCGGTGAAGGCGATTCTGCCGTCCGGGGCGCTGTCGATCGGCGATGCCCGTATTCCAGCGGACCGGCTGTGGTTCGCCGGGGTGATCTCGGCGCTCGCGGTGGTTCTCACGCTGTCGTCCCGATGGACGCGATTCGGCCTGGCCACCCGCGCTGCGGCCGAAACCGAGAAGGGTGCATTAATTACCGGCCTGTCCCCCGAACGCATCGCTTACGGCAACTGGGCGTTGAGCACGATGGTGGCCGGGCTCAGCGGAATCCTGATCGCACCGATCGTGCCGCTCATCCCGGTCTCCTACACGCTGTTCATCGTGCCCGCGCTCGCGGCCGCGCTGGTCGGCAATTTCACCGCGCTGGGCCTGACGGTGGTCGCCGGTCTCTGCATCGGCATGTTGCAGTCGGAGACGACGCATCTGCAGAGCACCATCGACTGGTTTCCGAAATCCGGTATGGCAGAGCTTGTTCCGCTGGTGCTGATCCTCATCTTCCTCGTGTTCCGAGGCCGGCCGCTGCCTTCGCGGGGCGCGATCATCGTCCAGACCCTGGGCCGCGCACCGCGACCGAAAAGCCTGCTCGTTCCGGCCGTCTTGTCCGTCGCCGTCGCACTTGTCGCCATGCTGACGACCACGGGCAGCTACCGCGCCGCCGTCATCACCACCCTGATCCTGGCGGTCGTCGCCCTGTCACAGGTCGTCGTCACCGGGTTCGCGGGCCAGATCTCGCTCGCCCAGCTCACACTCGCGGGCATCGGCGCGTTCACCCTCAGCCGCCTGACCAGCGACCTCGGGATTCCCTTCCCCATCGCCCCCATCCTCGCGGCACTCGCGGCCACCGTGATCGGCGTCATCGTAGGACTGCCCGCGCTGCGGATCCGCGGATTGCCCGTCACCGTGGTCACGCTCGCGTTGGCGGTGTTTCTCGACGCCTTCTGGTTCCGCAACAGCAACCTCAACGGCGGACTGAACGGCGCGCATATCACGAATCCGACCCTGTTCGGCATCGATCTCGGTATCGGTGCGGGACAGGCATATCCGCGGATCGCCTTCGGAATCGTCTGCCTCGTAGTGCTGGTCCTGGTCGCGGTGGGAGTCGCGAAACTGCGAACCAGCCGCCTCGGCGCCTCGATGCTGGCCGTGCGGGCCAACGAGCGCTCGGCGGCGGCCTCGGGAATCGACGTGTCCCGCACCAAGATCAAGGCCTTCGCGATCAGCGCGTTCATCGCCGGACTCGGCGGATCGTTGATGGGCTACCAGCAGACCGTCGCCACCGCCGAATCGTTTTCCGTCCTCGCCGGTATCGGACTGTTCGCGATCGTCTACATCGCGGGTATCACCTGTGTCTCGGGCGGCATTCTCGCAGGAATCATCGGCTCGGGCGGCATCTTGTTCATCTTCATGGACCGGGTCCTGCACCTCGGCGACTACTACTCGATCATCTCCGGAATCCTGCTGGTGCTGACGATCATCCAGTACCCCGAGGGCCTCGCCGGCCACCTGCATCAGCATTCGGCACGAATTCGCCGGTGGTTCAGCAGAATCCGTCCGGCTGAACCCGACCGCCCGGCCGTGACTCCCGCGCCCGAAGCGGCGCCGCGGCTGCGCGAGGTCTCCGATGAGATTCTGCTGTCCGCCGCGGGCATCGGCGTCCGGTACGGCGGTGTAGTGGCCCTCGACGACGTCGGATTCGAGGTGCGGTCCGGTGAAATCGTGGGGCTGATCGGGCCCAACGGCGCCGGTAAAACCACCTGCATCGATGCGCTCAGCGGCTTCGCCTCGTGCTCCGGAACGGTCACACTCGGCGACCATCGGGTCGACGGGCTCGAACCGCACAAACGCAGCAGGCTCGGCCTGGGCCGGACCTTCCAGGGCATCGAGTTGTACGACGATCTTACGGTGCGCGAGAACGTCACTGTCGGCACGGTGGCCGCCGTCGACCGCGCCCGGGGCGCCGGCTCCGCACCGCCGGACATCGATGCCCTGTTCGATATGCTCCACCTCGACACCGTCGCCGACCGTTCGGTCAGCGAGCTGTCGCAGGGCCGGCGCCAGCTGGTCTCGGTAGCCCGCACCCTGGCCGGGCGCCCCCGGATCGTGCTGCTGGACGAACCGGCCGCAGGTCTGGACAGCACCGAAAGCCAATGGCTCGGTGCGCGTTTGAAGGCTGTGCGGGATGCGGGCGTGACCGTGCTGATGGTCGACCACGATATGGAACTCGTCCTCGAGATCTGCGACCGGATCGTGGTACTCGATCTCGGCCGGGTCATCGCCGAGGGTACGCCCCAGGAAATCCAGTCGAATCCCGATGTGGTGCGCGCCTACCTCGGCACCACCCACGCCACCACGGAGGTCTCCGCATGACCACGGTTCTCGAATGCGCCGGAGTCGACGCCGGATATGCCAAGGGGCGCCCGTGTGTGCGGGGGTTCGACCTCTTGCTCGCCGCGGGTGAGGTGTTGTGCCTGCTCGGGCCCAACGGTGCGGGCAAGACCACCCTGCTGATGACGCTGGCCGGTTTGCTGCCCGGTCTCGGCGGCACGGTCTCCATCGCGGGCGCCGACATCAAACCGGGGCACGCGCGCGCGTCCGTACGGGCCGGACTGGTACTCGTTCCGGACGACCGGGCACTGTTCACCGGACTGACCGTGAAGGAGAATCTCGAGCTCGCCCGCCGCCGCTCGGGCCCGGCCGTCGGCGAGATCATCGAGTACTTCCCGAGACTCGGCGAGCGGCTGAAGGTCGCCGCGGGCATGCTGTCCGGCGGTGAACAACAGATGCTCGCGATCGGGCGTGCCCTGATGCAGCGGCCGAAGGTACTGCTGATCGACGAACTGAGCATGGGTCTGGCCCCTGTGATCGTGGAATCGCTACTGCCGGTGATCCGGCGGGTCGCCGACGAGAGCGACACCGCGGTGATCCTCGTCGAACAACACGTACGGCTCGCCCTCGACATCGCCGACACCGCAATCGTTCTCGCGCACGGACGCGACGTACTACGTGGCAGTGCCGCCGAACTCGCGGCCGATCCGGAACGGATCGAGCGGGCCTACCTGGGCACGGTGGAATCCGAGGTCAGAGCCTGACCCGCCATCGGATTCGTGCCGCCGGAACGCGAAGTGCCCGCCCTTGCGACTTTGGCAAGGACGGGCTCTTCGCCATGGCGACGGTCTTGGGGCGGTCGCCGCCGAGCGTTCACACCGGATACCGAACCGATTTCAGTCCGGCAAGTAGATCGAGGTCAGCTTGAAGTACGCGGCCAAGCCTTCGTCACCGAGCTCATAGCCGAGACCACTGGCCTTGTGCCCTCCGAAGGGCGAGTTCACATCGAGGGTGTAGGTGTTGACCCCGACTGTTCCGGTGTCGATCCGCCGGGCAACGGCTCTGCCGCGCTCGACATCCGCACTCCACACCGTGCCGCCCAGCCCGTAGATGGAGTCGTTCGCCGCATGCGCGGCACCTTCATCGCCACCTTCGTAAGGCAGCACGGTGAGGACCGGGCCGAAGATTTCCTCGCGGGCGATACTCATGCCGGGATCGACATCGGCGAACACGGTCGGCGATACGAACCATCCCTTCTCGCGTCCGGCGGGGCGGCCACCACCGGTAGTGATGCGGGCACCAGCTCGAAGACCCTCCGCGATATAGCCTTCGATCCTGTCCCGGGCGACGGAGTTGACGACTGGACCGACCTCGGTCGCGGCCTCGAGCGGATCACCGACCCGATAGCCGGACATCGCGTTCGTGACCGCGTCCACGACGTCGTCGTACCGCGACGCCGGCGCCAGAATCCGGGTGTTGTTCACACAGGTCTGGCCGTTGTTCGCCATGCAGACAACGCCCATGCTCGCGATGAACGCCTCCAGAGGCGCGTCCTCGAGCAGGACCGCAGCGGACTTACCACCGAGTTCCAGCGTCACCGGTTTGAGGGCAGCACCGCACAATTCTCCGATGCGGCGTCCGGCCGCAGTCGAACCGGTGAAAGCAATCTTGTCGACACCGTCGTGACGGACGAGGTGCTCGCCCACGACGCGATCACCGGGCACGACATTGATCACCCCTGGCGGAAAACCGCTTTCGTATACGGCGTCGGCAAACAGGTACGAACTCAGCGCCGTTTCCGGCGACGGCTTGACCACCACCGTGCATCCTGCCGCGAGCGCAGGAGCCAGCTTGAAATGGATCAGCCCGATCGGGTAGTTCCACGGAACGATCACGCCGACCACACCGACCGGCTCCTTGTGCACAACGGTGCGCCCCGCGAACGCGGGCCGTTCTTCGTCGATTACCAGATCGCGCGCCTTCGACGCGTAGTAACGCAACTGCGATACCGGGCCGAGTACATTTGCCGCACCGGCGAATGCGAGCGGAGTTCCGACCTCCTGCGCAACGATCGGACCGATCTCAGCCGTCCGTTTCTGCAGATTCTCGCTCAGCCGTTCCATGAGGCCCGCGCGCTCGACCGGTGAGAGGTCGCGCCAGGCGGGCAGCGCATCGCGTGCAGCTTGCACAGCAACATCGATGTCGGCAGTCGTCGCGACGGGTGACTGCCCGATCTGTTGTTCGGTGGCCGCCGATATCGTCGGAAGGACATCGGCACCCGACGGCGCCCTCCACTTGCCGTTGATCAGGAAGTGTTCGCGCTTCATCGGTGATTCCTTTCCAGCAGTGGGCGTTCGGGAGACGGCAGTTGAAGCCCGGCTGTCACGAAAACTCGATGAGGCCACGGATGAGCCGGCCGGCCTTTTGGTCGGCGTAACCCTCGTTGATCTCCTCGAGCCGGTAGCGCCGGGTGATCAAACGCCCGAGTTCGAGTCGGCCTTCCGCCCACAGACGCAGGAACAGCGGAATATCGGACTGCGGATTGCACTGCCCGAACAGCACGCCCTGGATACGCAACACGTTGTACGTCACCGCGCCTGCCGGGAGGGCGATGGCGATATCCATGGGATCGTCACTGAGACCCACTACCGCGACCCGGCCACCCTTGCCGGTGCAGGCGATCGCCTGCCCGGTCGTCGCCGCGTCGAGCACACCCGTGGTCACAATGACCGCGTCGGCGCCAGTACCCGCCGAGAGTTCCTGCGCCCACGACGCCGCCTCTGCCGGGTCGCCAGTGGCACGGGTGGCTCCGAGTTCGGATGCGAACTCCCGCTTCGCGAGCACGGGGTCCACGACGATGATGTGACTCGCCCCGGCGTGGCGCGCGCCCTGGACCGCGTTGATCCCGATTCCGCCGGCACCGAAAACGACCACGATGTCGCCGGGCGCCACCTCGGCCGCGTTGACCGCGGCACCCCACCCGGTCGGAACCCCGCAGGACAACAGCGCCGCCACGTCCAGAGGCACATCCTTGGGAATCTTCACCAGTGAACGCTGGGACACCACCATGCGCTCGGAAAAGGTACCGAGTGCACAGAATCCACCCACGCCCTGCCCGTCGCGTTCGAACCGGTGCGTGCCGTCGGCCATCAAACCCGTTCCGGCGTTCGCACCACTGTCACACAGGTAGGACCGCCCCGTCGCACAGTAACGACACATTCCGCACGAGGGAATGAACGAGAAGACGACATGGTCACCCACCTGGACGCGGTCCACACCTGCTCCTATCGCTTCCACGACACCGGAGCCTTCGTGTCCGCCGACCAGCGGGTACGTCCCCATCGCACCGAGGTGCTTCAGATGCGCATCGGAATGACACAGCCCCGCGAACCGATTAGCGATGAGAACCTCGCCCGGCCCGGGTGCGAGAAGGTCCAACTGCTGGATCTCCCAAGCCTTTCCGGGACTTTCGAGTACTGCTGCTGTCGTTTTCATGCATGGATCCTGTGCTCGGCGGAACGGGGCCGGCGTGGCTGCGAACAGAGCCACCAGGGCCGCCCCGGCTGTATCGGCAACGCGGTAGTCGCCATCCCACCGAGGATAAGTTATCTCACTTAGATAGACAACTGGCGAAGACGGGACTCACCTGGTTAGCCATCCAGACGCGGGTCCAGTGTTCTCGTCTTCGCGTCGACCCGGGCGTTATCCCGTACTGAAACGCCTTCACGCGTCAGTCGACACTCCTCCGCTCAGGGTTGTCCCGGCCGCAGTGCGACGAACAATCCCTCCGCGTCGGCGAGCACTGCGTCGCCGTCGCGCAGTTCGGCGGTCAGGAAACGCTTGCGGCCCTCTTCACGGTCGAAGCGAGCGGTCAGAGTCAGTTCGCGATCGAGCGGAGTGATCGCCCGGTAGTTCACATGCAGATATGCGGTGCGCGAGCGGGGACGGCCGGCGGCGTTCGCGAGGCGCCCCAGCACCTCGTCGAATACCAGCGGGATCGCCCCGCCGTGCACCGCTCCCCCGCCGCCGAGGTAGAAGCGGCTGAAGGTTACGTGTCCGCTGACCTGATCGGCGTCGCCGTGGTCGACCACGAACGCGGGCGCCAGCGACTGTCCCCGGCCGGGCACCTCGAGATGACCGGCCACCGACTCCGCATGCGGGACCTGGTAGGCGGACAGCAGCCGCTCGAGCTCGTCGATGCGCTTGGTGACCTCGACCATCTCCGAGGCCGGAGGGTTCGACCCGGCGACTCGGTCCTGCAAGGCCCGTAGCGATTCGATCATCGCGGCGAACTGCTGCGCGCCCTCGGCCGCCACCGCCACCTTCCAGGCGGATTCGCCCGACAGCGGGCTCGTGTCGTAGGGCTCGCGGCTGCTCGATTCGGCATTACCGGTTCCACCGTTGTCCTTGTGCGACATCAACTTTCCCTTTCGATACGTGGGCATTACGCCGACATCTCCCGATGATCTGCGACCTGCCGCTCGATCAGGACCGCTGTCACTCCGGCACGGCAACGAACCACCGGGCGACTACCGACCGTGGACCATCGGCGGCAAATGTTGGGACACTGCACACGACAGTACGGCGTCGTCCCCGGCCACAAGTCGTAGCGCCCTCAGGTCTCGACCACCTCGAAACCAGTGAAGTTATCGAAGGTTTATACGTCGTCGGCCGCCATACGCCTTGATGCCCCTTCTATGACTCCAAGTACGCCGTCGCCGCGCTGATGCAGGCGGGTGCCAGCGGCATCAACCTGCTTCGAGCAAAGCCGCGCCGTGGCAACATGATTCGACTGCGCCGACCGGTCGGTGTCCGGGTCCGGCCGACTGCCCCGCTCGGTGCTTCGCGAGAATTCGGCAGTCGCGCGCCCTGGACCCTGCCGGATGCGGCTGCGCCGGTAGCCTCGGACCGGGTGTGTGGCGATCGGTCCGTCGAGGGTCTCAGTCCAGCAGGTCGGCGATCTCAAATTCGATCTGCTCGGGCGTCACGGTCGACTCGAAGCGACGAATCACCGTGCCGTCACGGCCGACGAGGAATTTCGTGAAATTCCACTTCACCTCGTCGGTTCCGATCGCCTCGGGCCGCGTGGCCTTGACGTGGTCGTACAACCGCCCGGCGGAGGGACCGAAATCCCCCGGCGCCTCGGCACGTAGGTAGGTGTACAGCGGATCCGCGCCGGGCCCGTTGACCTCGATCTTGCCGAACACCGGGAAGGTGACGCCGTAGTTGGTGGAGCAGAACTCCTGGATCTCGGCGTCGGCGCCCGGTTCCTGATCCCCGAACTGGTTGCACGGGAAGCCGAGGATCTCCAGCCCACGGTCCCGGTTCTTCTTGTAGAGGGCTTCCAGGCCTTCGTACTGGGGCGTGAAGCCACACTTGCTGGCCACGTTGACCACGAGGACGACGCGGCCCGCGTACTCCTCGAGCGAGCGGCTTCCACCGTCGGCAGTGGCGACGGAAAATTCATGAAATGCCATAGCGGCCAGCGTATTTCAGTATCACGAATTATGCAACGGTACCAGATCCATATATGCTGCCGGGATGACATCGACCCGGCCGCGCGGACGCCCTCGGGACGAGACCGTGGACCAGCGCGTACTCGATGCCGCCGTGGAGGAGCTGGCGGAGAAGGGCATCGCCGAGTTCAGCATCACCTCGGTGGCCGCCCGCGCCCGCGCCGCCAAACGAAGCATCTACACGCGCTGGCCCCGGCGCGAGGATCTCATCCTGGCGGGAATGTCGACCCTCGCCGCCGGACTGGTTCCACCGCACACGGGATCGATCGCCGAGGATCTGGCCGTGCTGCTCGACCGGATCGCCGGTGTCTTCGTCGAGCCGCGGCTGAGCATCCTGCGCCGCTGCGCGGCGGAGATGGCCGATCACCCGGAGATGTATGCCGCCTTCACACGCGACTCGATCGATCGCTGTCTCGCGGCCATCGAGGACGCGCTGCACGACGCCGTCACCCGCGGCGAGATCCGCGCCGACATCGACCGCGCCACCGTGGCCGATATCATCACCGGCACCATCATGTTCCGGGCCACCACCCACCCTTCCGACGTCCTGCCCGCCGACCGCCGCGAGGAGTTGATCCGGCTTCTGCTCAGCGGCCTGAGCCCGCGCGACACTCGGCCATCACGGCCTCGCCCGTGATCGGCGGGATCACCCCGCGACCGGTCCCGGCCCGTTCGCACGCCGTGCCATCGGCCGGGCCTCGCCGGTCTCCGACGTGCCCTCAGCCGACCACCAGATCGCCGACGATGTCGTGAATCCCCGGCCCGGCATCGTCCACGAGCCTCGGCACTCCCTGGGCGATGCACCGCGCGATCACCGGTGCGGCAAGGCTTTTCGCCTTTTCGTGATGTCCGGCGGCCCACTGGCAGCAGGCGGCCAACAGCTGCGCCTGCACCAGCGCCACCGGACGAGCCTGCCGGCCGATTTCGCGTACGAGGATCTCGGAGCGGTCGCACGCTTCGCCGATCGTGGCGGGCGATCGTTCGGCCAGCAGGAGACGAATGAGCGAGTCCTGGGCCAGTTCGGCGGTCATTGCGCGGATTCTGGTGTCCTGTGCGCGGTACGGCGGCAGGGCGGCGAGCCATGAGCGGATGTCGTCCGGGATCGGAAGATTCGCTCGCACGCGTTCGTTGACGATGCGCGCGGCCAGGCGGGGCAGCGATTTGTCCTCGGCGATCTGCGCGCCGATGCTCAGCAGCCGCTCGGCATCGGTGAGTTCGCCCAGCGCGATGGCCAGCCGCGCACCGGTTCCGTAGCTGGCGAGCAGGACATCCGGCATACCGCCGAGCCGTTCGAGTGTGGCGCCGGCCCGCAGCAGTCGCTCAGCCTCGACCAGACGGCCCTGCCGATACCGCAGATCTCCCAGCAGGGCGCCGGACATGAGCGCGATGCGGGTCCCGAGATCCGCGCCGCGCGGCACCGTCGGCGTGACCGCGAAATGCCGCTCGGCCCCGGCGATGTCGAACTGCTCCCACGCGGCCAGCCCAGCGATGCAGTGACTGTGCTGAACGGCCAGCGCGCCGCTGCTCGCACCGTGCCGCAGGGCCGAACGGTGCCAGCGGCGGCCCGCGGGATACTCGAACCGGTTCAGCGCGTCGGCGGCAAGCAGGTCGGCCGCGGACACCGATATCACCGGAGCCGCCAGATCATCGATATGCTCGGTGACCGTGTCGGGCACGATCTCGAGCCGGTCGAGGGCGTAGTCCTCCAAACCCACCAGAAGGGCAGCTTCGGCACGCAGCACCCTCGCGGCCCGCCCGTCGACATCGCTCGTCTCGAGGGCGGCGAGGGCTCTGTCCAGCGCGGTATGGAACTGGGTGTGCCGCTCGAGACCGAGCGCCGCCCAGGCCAGGCACAACTGGAGCCGGGGTCGCGATTCGGTCAGCGGGGTCGGCAGTTTCGCCATCAGGCCCAGGAACGTGGACGTGCGGAAGGATTCGATGAGTTCGATCGCGCGCGCCCCGACCAGCTCGACGGCACGGTGCGGGTCGGCGGCAAACAGGGCGTGATCGACGGCCTCGACCAGCATGTCGTGTTCGGCGAACCAGTTCGACGCGCGAGAGTGCAACTGCCGCAACCGATCCGGGTCCTGATGCTCGAGCCTGCGCACCAGATGACCGGCGAACAGACCGTGATACCGGAACCACCGGTCGTCCTCGTCCATCCGCTGCAGGAACAGGTTCCGGTCGGCGACCAGCTCGAGCAGTTCCTGACTGTCGGACCGCCCGGACAGGGCGGCCGCCAGATCAGCACAGGTAGTCCCGGTTATCGAGGTGGACATGAGGAACTCCAGCAGCGGCTGATCCAGCGAGCCCAGCACGTTCTCGGTGAGATATTCGCCGATCATGTGGTGTCGACCGGTGAGGTTGTCGATGAACGCGGCCGGGTCGTCGCGGCCGGCCAGCGACAGTTGCGCCAGTTGCAGCCCCGCGGCCCAGCCCTCGGTCGACCTGCGTACTTTGGCCACGTCCTCGGCCGCCAGCCGCAGATCGTTGCGGCCGACCAGAAACGCGGTGGCCTCGTCGGCGTCGAAACGCAATGCGGTGGTGCCGATTTCGATCAGTTCGTCCTGGACGAGCAGCTTGGTCAGCGCCAGCCCTTCCCGGCCCCGGGTGACCAGCACGACCCGCAGGTGATGGCAACCGTGCTCCAGCAGGTAATTCATTGCTGCCAAGGTGTTTTCACCCCGCACCAGTTGCCAGTCGTCGACCACGAGCACCATCGCCTGATCGCTGTCGTGGATCTCGTCGATCAGGGCCGAGAGCACCGCGCGGGTGGCGTCGGAGGATCGCTCCTCCAGCAGCGCGCCCAGCTCGCGAGCCAGCTCCGGGCGCACCCGGCGGATCGCCTGGACCAGGTGGGCCAGGAACCACACCACGTTGTCGTCGTCGTGATCGGTCGTCAGCCACGCCACCGGGACGCCGTCGGCCTCGAGGGCGGTGGCCCATTGCGCGGCGAGGGTAGTCTTGCCGAACCCCGCCGGGCCGTGAATCAGGATCACCCGCCGTCTGCCACCGGCGTCGAGAATTTCGCGCAGGCGCGTGCGTTCGATCGCGGTGCGGGCGGCGGTCGGCGGCCGGAATTTCGTGGCCGCGGAGGGTGGTGGCGGTGTGGTGACCGAGCCCGCGGAGACGGCGGGCAGTATCGGCGAGCCCGAGCCTGTCCCCGCGGCGACGTCTTCGGCGGAGGGGGGAACCACCACGGCGTCGACCGGCTGTCCGGTCTCGCGCTGCACATCACGTAGCCGTTCGCCGAGTTCGAGGACCGATGCGGGGCGATCCGCGGGCTCGCGGGTCATCGCCGACTCCACCACCACGCACACCGCGTCGGGAACACCGTACTCGCGCAGGTCGGGCAACGCTGCCTCGGCGATCCGCGTCAACTGCACCTCGAGTGGTTCTTCGCTGCGCCGCTCGAACGGCGCGTGCCCGGTCAGCAGGCAGAACATCGTGGCGCCCAGACCGTAGATGTCGGCCGCTTCGGTCGCGGTCGCGCCGCGCAGGATCTCAGGGGCAGTGAACGCGGGCGTCCCGTGCACCAGCGGCGTCGAACCGGTCGTCACCTCGCCGACGTGGACAATGCCGAAATCCGACAGCTGGGGTTCGCCGTAGTCGGTCAGCAGGATGTTGCCCGGTTTCACGTCGCGGTGCACCATGCCCGCGGCATGGGCGGCGGCCAGCGCGCCGGCCATCTTCACCCCGATCGAGACCACCTCGGGCCAGCGCAGCGGGCCGGTCTGGCGCATGCGCTGATCCAGAGACCCGCGCGCGAAATACGGCATCACGATGTAGGGGCGGCCGGTCGGTGTCAGGTCGACATGCAGCGCCTGCACGATGTGCGGGTGCACGGACAACCGGCCCAGCGCCCGCTGTTCGCGCACGAACAGCTCGCGCTCGTCACCCCGCACCTCCGACAGCAACAGTTTGACCGCGACATACCGGTCCAGTGCGTACTCCCGGCACCGATAGACCACCCCGGAACCGCCGCGCCCGACCTCGACGGGGTCGCCGAAACCTGCCGCGAGCAATTCTCCGACAATCCCGCTGGACATATCCCGTTGTGTCGTGACGTTGTCCACTTCGGTCCTCAGCTATCGGGACGGTGGTAGTCCGTCGGATCATGGCCGGACCCACGCGGGCTCAGCGACCACCCCACAAACGATAGACCCGAAGTTGTCTCAGAGGTAGCCAGGACAATTCCGCCATCCGCCGCCCACCCTCGGCCCGACCGGTCACCGGATGCCGCGCGGACGACAGCGGCTCCTCCGCCGCCCGCTCGACCACTACGGGATCGTCACTCTCGCGGATCAACGCCCGGCCGCATCCCCGGTAACAGACTGACCCGTGGCCTGGTGCCATCACCTGCTTGCGGGCTGATGACGTACCGAAGTCCGCATACGCGGGGAGTCCGCCCCACTACCGTAGGGACGGACTCCCCGCTCGGCGCTGATGATCGAATCACATTGGCGCACAGTGCCTTCGACAACTACCGTAGTCTCGCGGCGGTTACCGCGCCTTCCACACCGGGGCGCGCTTCTCAGCGAAGGCCAGCGGACCTTCCTTCGCGTCCTCGCTGCTCATCAAGCTCTGCCATTCGACCTCGGAATGACTCCACCGGTCGTTCTCGGCGGGCCGGTCATTGGCCCGGATGCCGAGCGCGATCCGTTTGCTGGCCTGCACCGACAGCGGAGCGTTGACCGCGATCCGTTCGGCCAGCGCGAGCGCGGCCTCGACCACGGTGCCGTCGGGGACGACCTGATTGATCAGGCCGTACTCGCGAGCGGTGGCCGCCGGGATCGGGTCGCCGGTGAGGATCATCTCCATGGCCAGTCGCTGGGGGATCTGCGCCGGCAGCCGGAACACGCCACCCGCACCCGCGATCAGACCGCGCTTGACCTCCGGGAGTCCGAAGCTGGCGCCCTCCGCCGCGACGATGAGGTCGGCGGCGAGAGCCAGTTCGGTGCCACCGCCGAGTGCGGTTCCGTTGACCGCGGCGATGGTCGGTTTACTGATGACGTGCCGGACGAAGCCGGCGAAGCCCCAGTGCTCGTTGCCGGGCGCGAACAGACCTTCGCCTCGCGAGATGGCCTTGAGATCCGCTCCCGCGCAGAAGGATTTGTCGCCCGCGCCGGTGATCACGACCACCCGGATCTCCGGATCGTGTTCCGCCTCGACCAGCGCGCCGCCGACGGCCTCGCTCACCGCGGCGTTGACCGCGTTTCGCGCCTCGGGTCGATTGATGGTGATCAGCAGGACGTTGCCCTTGCGCTCGACCAGGGCGCCGGTCTCGGTTGCCGCCGTCATCACTTCACCAGCTCGAGAATCGTCGCGTTGGCCTGGCCGCCGCCCTCGCACATGGTCTGCAGGCCGTAGCGAATGTCGTTGCGGCGCATATGGAAGATCATGTCGGTCAGGATGCGGGCACCCGAACCGCCGAGCGGGTGGCCCAGGGCGATGGCGCCACCGTTGGGGTTCAGTTTCTCGTCCGGCGCGCCGATCTCCTTCTGCCACGCCATCGGCACCGGCGCGAACGCCTCGTTGACCTCGAAGACACCGATATCGTCGACCGACAGGCCGGAGCGTTCCAGCGCCTTTTCCGTGGCGGGGATCGGGGCCCCGAGCATCATCACCGGATCGGCGCCCGCGACGACCGCGGTGTGCACGCGGGCGATCGGGGTCAGTCCGTGCTTGCTCGCGAATTCGTCGCTGACGATCAGCAGGGCTGCGGCGCCGTCGGAGATCTGTGAGGCGTTGCCCGCGTGAATGACACCGTCGGACTTGAAGACCGGCTTCAGGCCGGCCAGCTTCTCGACGGTGGTTCCCCGGCGAATGCCCTCATCCTTCGAGACGACGGTCCCGTCGGGCAGGGTGACCGGCACGATCTGCGCGTCGAACAGACCGGCGTCCTGCGCGGCCGCGGCACGTTCGTGCGAGCGGGCCGAGAACGCGTCCACCTCGGTGCGCGACAGCGCCCACTTCTCGGCCATGATCTCGGCGCCGACACCCTGGTTGGGCGAGGCGTTGTAGCGCTCGGTGAACTTGGGGCTGAGCGGACTGCCACCACCGGCTACCGCCGCACCCATCGGCACCCGCGACATCGACTCGACACCACCGGCGACCACGGCTTCGTAATGACCGGCGAGCACGCCGGCCACGGCGAAGTTCAGCGACTGTTGCGACGATCCGCACTGACGGTCGACGGTCACACCCGGAACCGACTCCGGCCAGCCCGCGGCGAGCACCGCATTGCGCGCGATGTCGTGGGTCTGCTCGCCGACCTGCCCGACGCAGCCCCAGATGACGTCCTCGACCAGCTCGGGTTCGATACCCGCGCGCTTCACCAGTTCCTGCAGTACCAGGGCTGACAGGTCGACGGGATGAATTCCGGAAAGACCACCGTTGCGCTTGCCGACCGGGGTCCGGACGGCCTCGACAATTACTGCACCCATAGGGTTTTCCTTTCTACAGTCCGAGCGAGCGCCCGATGATTTCCTTCATGATCTGAGTCGAGCCGCCGTAGATCGTCTGGATCCGGGCATCGGCATAGGCCTTGGCGATCGGGTATTCCATCATGTAGCCGTAGCCGCCGTGCATCTGCTGGCAGGTGTAGATGAGTCGTTGCTGCAGTTCGGTGGTCCACCATTTGGCCTTGGCTGCGTCGGCGCCGTCGAGAGTGCCCGCGTTCAGCGCGGTGATACACCGATCGACATAGACCTGCGCGAGATCGACCTCTGTCTCGAGGGTCGCCAGCTCGAACTTGTTGGCCTGGAACGAGCCGATCGGCGTTCCGAAAGCTTTGCGGGACTTGACATATTCAAGGGTCGTATCCAGCAGCGAACGGCAGGAGGCGACGGCTGTCACGGCGATGGACAGCCGTTCCATCGGCAGGTTGCGCATCAGGTGCAGGAAGCCCTTGCCGACCTCGCCGATCACGTTCGCGGACGGGACCCGCACCTGATCGAAGTTCAGTTCCGCGGTGTCCTGGGAGTGCATGCCCAGTTTCTCGAGATTGCGGCCGCGGGTGAATCCGGCCATCCCACGCTCGACACCCAGCAGCGTGAACGCAGCGCTCGCCTTCGCGTCCGAGTCGGTGCGGGCGACCACGATGACGAGGTCGGCGTGGATACCGGAGGAGATGAAGGTCTTCGCTCCGGTCAGCACCCAGTCGTCGCCGTCCTTGTGCGCCGAGGTCCGAATACCCTGCAGGTCGCTGCCCGCGCCAGGTTCGGTCATCGCCACCGCCACGACGAGTTCCCCGCTCGCGAACGCCGGTAGCCATCGCGCCTTCTGCTCATCATTGGTCAGTTCGAGCATGTAGGGGGCGAGCACGTCGTTTTGCAGGGTGAATGCCGGACCACCGGAGGATGCCCGGGCCACTTCCTCTGCGACGATGGCGTTGTAGCGAAAGTCGCCCGACATCCCGCCGCCGCCGAATTCCTCGGGGACCGAGAAGCCGATCAACCCGAATTTGGCGGCCTCGACATAGAGCTGCTTGTCGATGATCCCGTCTTTTTCCCACTGCTCCTGATGCGGAGTCGCGTAGCGAGCCAAGAACTCTCGAACGGTTTCGCGGTATTGGTCGTGTTCGCTGTCGAAGATTTCTCGTTGCATCGTTGTCTACCTTCCCGAGGCGACCGCGGGAGCCGCCGCGGATTCGTCTATCTCCGAAATCATTTCGAGCAGGCGACGCCGATCCACCTTCAACGACACACTTCTCGGCAACTCGGCTACCGTGTAGATCCGCACCGGGATTTCGTAGGCGGTGAGCCGGTCACGGCAGAAGGTTTTCAATTCGTCCTCGGCGACCTCGGCAGCGCCGTCGCGTAGTTCGACGACCGCCACGGGCACCTTTCCGAGCCGCTCGTCATCGCGGCCGTAGACCGTGGCGTCGGCGATCGCCTCGTGCGCACGCAGCGCGTCGGCCACGGTCTCGGGGTGAACCTTGAACCCGCCGCGGATGATCGCGTCGTCCGCGCGGCCATCGATGTAGACGAAGCCGTCCTCGTCGAGATGGCCCAGATCCGAGGTGCGGACCCACTCGTGTTTGCCGTTGCCGGTCTGGCTGGAGCTGACCTCGAGGCGTCCCGACTCACCGAGAGGCAGGACCGTGCCGTCCTCGGCGACAGCCCGCAGTTTCACACCCGGCATTTCCCGCCCGACGCTGCCACGCTTCTTGGTCCACCACTGGGCGTGCATGGGTTTGGTCCATCCGGCGATCGCGCCGGAGAACTCGGTGGCGCCGTACATGATCAGCACCGGGATGCCGTATTTCGCGGTGAATTCGTCGGCCAGATCCGGATTGACGAACGTCGTACCCGCCGTGATGGCACGCAGGCTGGCCAGGTCCTCGACCGGAACGTCGGCGTTGATCACCGCACGCATCGCGGCCGGCGGTAAGCCGGCTACCTTCGGCTGGTGTTCCTTGACCGCCGCGCACCAACCCTCCACGGTGAAGCGTGGGAGCATGACGAAGGGCCGAGCCTCGGCAAGGTTCTGCAGCACTCCCCACAAACCGCCGATGTGCACGATCGGGAGCGTCACCAGCGCGACGCGACCGGTGAGCAGCTTGCGGTCGGGCGGTCCGGCCGCCCCGGTATGTCCGTGCACGGCGGTAAGTGCGGCTTCGAGCTGACGCCAGGTCAGCGGGATCCGCTTGGGTGGGCCGGTGGTGCCGGAGGTGAACATCTCCACGCCTACCGCATCGCCGGTCACACCGTCTGTCTCCGGCGGCGTGGCGGCGCTCGCCCCGGTGGTGGCGGCGACCCGCGGGCCGTCGACGGAGAATCCGATCATGGCGCCTTCTTCGGCTGCGGCCCGGAACAGCGACTCATTCCACATGGACTCCGACGCCAGCACGGCGCGCGGATGCGCCTCGCGCATATCGGCACTCAGGCGCGCCACCGGCTGCATGGGGTTGAGCGTGATGACCGTGCGCCCTTTGCCGAGGATGGCGATGAGCGCCGCGATCGACTCCATCCGATTGTCGAGCACCACACCGATCCGGCTACCGCCGTTGCATCCGGCCGCGGCCAGTTCGGCGTCCAGGGTCTCCGCAAGTACCCGCACCTCTCCCCAGGTGAACCAGGTGTCACCCTGCTGGATCATGGGGGCGTCGTCGTCGGCCTCCCATAGCCGCGCCAACGCGCCTCTGATGCTCGTCATTGTTTCCTCCCACTCTTGCGGTAGCGGGCCACCGAGTCGGGACACCGTGCTCCGGCGGCCCGGCCGTATCGATCGCCATGATCACGCGAGCCGGAAATCCGGCTGTCGTATGCTCTATTCAGAAGATAGCTGACATGGTTAACTAGGTCAACATTCAGTAGGCTTTCAAGGGAGGAACGCCGTGGATTTCGCACTGAGCGCCGAACAGGAAGACCTGGCCGCCGGCGAGCGCGCGTGGCTGGTCAAGAACGACCCCATCGCCGCGCGGCGGCCGAGCATCGATGACGGTCCGGCGCGAGTTCCCGATCTCGCCGCGCGACACGTCGTGGAGTCGGGACTGGTCGGCCTGCTCACCGCCGAGACGGGTGGGACCCACGTCGACCTGGCAGTCCTGGTCGAAGAGCACGGACGGGCCGCCAGCGCCGTGCCGCTCGCCGAACTGGCGCTGGCCACCGCCGCACTCGACACGCTCGACCATCCGCTGCATACTCTCGCCACCGCGAATGCCGATGGGAAGGAGTCGGTCCCCCTGGCCCTGGCCTCGGTCGACGGAGCCCCGCTCACCGTGGAGATCAGCGGCACGGAACTGCGGATCACCGGCACCACAGCGCCGGCGACAGCACTGCTCGATGCCACCGGATTCCTGGTTGCCGCACCGACTTCCGACGGCAGGGAGGTTCTCGTCCACCTGCCGGCGAACAGCGCAGGCGCCGGTGTACGCACCCTGGAAACGCTCGACCTCACCAGATCCTGGTCAGTCATCGAGCTCGACGTGACAGTTCCGGGACAGCGCTGGACAACCGTGCCGGCCGGCACCGTGCCCGCGCTGGCGGACGCGCTCGCCTTCTACCGGAAGATGGATGCGCTGGGCGCCGCCGAACGTCTGGTGGAACAGACCGTTGAGTACGCCGGTCAGCGCACCCAGTTCGGCCAGCCGATCGGCTCGTTCCAGGCCGTCAAACATCACTGCGCCGATATGGCACTGCGGACCGAGGCGGCGCGGGCGTCACTGTGGGCCGCCGCCGCCGCCCTCGACGGGGCCGACGCCGCTCGCCGCGCCACCGCGGTGTCCGCTGCCGCAGCCTACGCCGGCGAGGCGACCAGTACCGTCGCCTCTCTCGCACTGCAGGTGCACGGTGGGATCGGCTTCACCTGGGAACACGACCTGCACCTGCTGACCCGCCGGATCAAAGTGGACGAGTTGCTGAACGGTTCGGTCAGCTGGCACCGCAGGCGACTCGTCGGCGCCTGAGCTCGCACTGGGCCCGGTTCAGCTCTCCCGCAGCGTCATTCGATGCGGGCAGACAGCTTTCCGGCGGCGACTCATGAGCTCCCGGGCCGGGCCCGGTCCCGCGCCGGACCCAGTCCGAACTTCGCCGGATCCAGGCACCCGATGTAATCGAGCGCGGTGTCTATCGCCTCGTTCAGTTCGGCACGGGTGCGGCACTTGAGCACGACGCGCGCCGACTCCGCACGCATCGCCAGCAGAAAATCGCGAAGTAGTTTCTCCCGTCGCGTCGACCCCAGCCGCAGCAGCGCGATGTCGTGATCGCTGCCCCGGCGGGCCTGCCCCCGGCGGATCGCGTCGAAGCCCGGCGGCGTATCACCCATGGCCACGACTCGCGCGCGAGATTGGTTCTCCCACAACAGCTCCAGATACGCTCGGGTGCTCACCCCGTACAGTCGCATCGGATCGTCGATGCCGTCCGCGCGGGCTTTGTCGACCGCCTCGCGCACCCGCCCGTCGATCCGCTCGATCAGATCGGCCCAGATCGCCAGGAACACCTCAGCCTTGCCACCGAAGTGGTGATAGATGCTGCCGACGCTGACTCCCGACTTGTCGACGATATCCGCCATCGTCACGGCGGTGAATCCGCGCTCGCCGAAGATCTCCGCGGCGGCGTCGAGAACCCGATCCTTGGTTTCCGGTGAACTCGTCCAGCCGCGGGTGCGGCCCTTCGTCTCCGTCATCGATCGATCCTCCGTAGCCCGAGATCTGCGCCTTGACTTCTCCCACCCTCGGTGGTGATAATCACCTTACATTTTAAAATGTCATTCTAGAAACTAATTCTGCTCGTCTGGCCGTTCCCGGCACCGGAGCACAGCGGCCGGCCCGCGGGGACCACCCCGCCCGGCATCGGCAGCACAATCCGTCTCACCCTCACGGTGAGCGATCAGGAGGCATCACATGACAATCAAGCTGTGGGCGAACTCGGCGGACTCGCACTTCCTCGAGCCCGAGGACCTGTGGCGCACCCGGCTGCCGAAGCGGCTCGCCGAGCTCGTCCCCCGATCGGAGAAGGATCCGGATGGCAAGTGGGAGACGGTATTCGTCGACGGCCAGGCCTTCCGCCGCCGGCTCCCCACCATCTCGCAGGAGGAGTTCTTCGCCGCGAGCCACCGTGCGCCCGGCTCCGGCGACGTGACCAAGCGGCTGCCCGACCTGGACGAGGAGGGCATCTGGTCGGAGCTGGTTTTCCCGTCGCTGGGCATGTGGGCATCGTCGTTCCGCACCCCCGAGGTGTTGCGGGAGGCGACCCGGGCCTCCAACGACTGGGCCAAAGAGGTCATCATGGACTACTCGCCGCGCCTGCTCCCCACCGCGCAGGTCTCGACGCTGTCCATCGAGGACGCGTGTGCCGAGTTGAAGCGCTGCGGCGAGATGGGATTCAAGGCCGTATTCCTGACCGTGGCGCCCCACCCTCAGCAGAAGGACTACAACCACGACGCGTGGGAGCCGTTCTGGGCGCTCGCCGAGGACATCGGCATGGTCATCTCGTTCCACATCGGCACCGAACCGATCGATATGGCCAGCGGCGGCGCGGCCGGCGTCATGTACCGGGGCCCCGGCGGCGCGGTGCTGAACTACACCGAGACCACCTTCGGCGGCCAGCGCGCGGTGATGAAACTGGTCGCCTCCGGTGCGCTCGACCGGCATCCGAACCTGAAAGTCCTTGTCTCCGAAGGCGGTGCCACCTGGGTGCCGTTCATCGCCGACCGGATGGAGGAGGGCTATCGCCAGCACTCGCAGGTGGTGCGCCCGAAGCTCAACCGCTCGCCGAAGGAGATCATCTACTCGCAGGTGTACGCGTCGTTCCAGCACGACGAATCGGCCGTCCACGCGATGACCGCGATGGGCTACAACAACGTCATGTGGGGCAGCGACTACCCGCACATGGAAGGCACCTACGGGCACACGCAGAAGACCCTGCACCACCTGTTCGACAACGTCGACCAGAAGACGCGGGACCGCATCACCTTCGGCGCGTTCCAGGAACTGTTCCCCGACGCCCCGCTGCCGCCCGCCCCGGGCACCGTAGCGCCGGCCGCGGCGACTGCCTGACGGCCCGCCGCCTCCGAAAGAATCGAGAACACCTCATGGAAGACAGCGTTCTCTACGACCTGCCGACGGAGTTCTTCGCCGACATGGCCGCCGCCTCGGGCTACTGCGACGCACAGTCCATCCTCCCCGCCGACGGCAGGTATCTGTGCCACTGCACATGTGGCCGCTGGGACGTCGAGGCCCCCAGTCGCGACGAGGGTTTGGCCCTGGCCCGCGCCCACACCGCGGATACCCAGTAGCACGATCGAATACGAGACATCCGCATCGCGCCCCACCGGCCGGTGCGGATGCCTCGTTCGCCGAGCCCCAACTGGCGCGAATCACAGGAAACCAGCCCCGGAGCGCATGCGCTCCGGGGCTGGTTTCACTCGACAGCGGTGTCTATCCGGCCTCAGCGCGGCAATTTCAGTCCGCGCTCGGCGATGATGTTGCGCATGATTTCCGAACTGCCGCCCGCGATCGTGTACGCACGGGCGTAGAGGAACTCGTCCTGCCAGCGGCCGCGGTCGACGGCGGCCGGGTCACCTTCGACCAGGATGCCCGCCTCGCCGCACAGTTCCAGTGCGAACCGTGAAATGTCCACGCCCAGTTCGCTGAACATCAGCTTGGCCATGGGCGCATCCTGCACCCGCTCGGTGCCGCGCGACCATCGGCTGATGTTGGCGTAGACCAGTGCCGACAGCGCCTCGACCTCGGCTCGGAATTTGCCGAGTGTCTCCTGGACCGCCCCATCTTGAATGCCAGGTCGCCCATCCCGGTTGATTCGCTTCGCGAGATCTTCCAGCGCGTCCACATTCCCACGCAACCGCACCACGCTGGTCGCGACGCCACTGCGTTCGTGTCCAAGGCTCGAATTGGCAATGGCCCAACCGGCATTGAGCTCACCGATCAGGGCGTCGGCAGGCAGTTCGACGTTGTCGAGGAACACCTCGTTGAAGTCCGATGTCCCGGTCATTTCGCGCAGCGGCCGCACATCGACGCCGGGCAGGCTCATATCGACGATGAAGGCGCTGATGCCCTGGTGCTTGGGCGCGCCCGGATCTGTGCGGGCCAGCAGATAGCCGTAGTCGGCCCAGTGGCCGTTGGTGGTCCACACCTTCTGACCGGTGACCCGGAAGCCACCGCCCTCGGTGCGAACGGCCTTGGTGCGCAACGACGCCAGGTCACTGCCGGAGCTGGGTTCGCTGAACAGCTGGCACCAGGTGTCGGCGCCGGAGCGAATGCCGGGCAGATAGCGCTGACGCTGTTCCTCGGTCCCGAAGTCGATCAAAGCATACGAGACCAGCGTGCCCGCACCCGCGAAATGCGGAGCCTGCGCGCGGGCGATTTCCTCGCCCACCACCACATCACGCTCGGCCGAGTACGAACTACCTTGTCCCCCATATTGTTCCGGCCAGTCCTCGCCCATGTACCCCGCAGCGTAGAGCTTGCCGATCCACTCGGTGATCAGCGCGTGCTCGGCCCGATTCTCGGCACTGCGCACACCGGCCTTCGGCGGGATCGCGGGCGCGTTGGCCTCGACGAATTCCCGCACCTCCAGCCGGAACCGTTCCAGCTCCGGGCTCATTCCATAGTCCATCTCAGCTACTCCTTCTGCGGACGCGCCTGGGCGACCCCGTGGTCAGCGAACCTCGTACTTCCGGGTAGGCACCTCGGAACGCACGACCTGCTCCTGCCCGATCGGATTGCCGATAATCGTGTACGACATGGCGGTGGCGAGGGCGTGCGAGCGGCCGGTGTCGCGAGACTCCCAGATCGCCCGGACGCTGCCCTGCACCGCCGCCGGCGGCTTGGCGGCGATCCGCGCGGCGAGGTCCTGCGCCCGATCGCGCAGCTGCCCCCGGGGCAGCACCTCGGTGACGAAACCGATCTCGAGCGCACGCTGGGCCGACATTCGTTCGTCGAGTCCGAGCAGGACCATGCGCAGCACCTCCCCGATCGGGATTCGATGGGCGAGACCGATCGGCTCGAGGGCCGCCACCATGCCATAGGAGACGTGCGGGTCGAAGAACTCGGCATCGTCGGCGGCAATGATGATGTCGGCTTCGTTGAGCCAATACAGGGCTCCCCCGGCGACCATGCCGTGCACCGCGCAGATCAGCGGCTTCCAGCACCCATTCTGCTTGGGTGAGAGATCGACACCGGGATCCTCCCGGCTGAAGGGGTTGTCGGCGAGGAAGGTCCCTTCCTTCACATCGACACCGGTGCAGAATGCGCGATCACCGTTGGCCTGCAGCACGATCGCGTGCACGTCGTCCTCGTTGGCGGCGAACCGCCACAGTGCCTTGAACTCCGCGCGCATCGCGTCGGTGAACGAGTTCAACCGATCCGGCCGGTTGAGCGTGATGGTCAGCACGTGCTCCTTCAGCTCCGCGATGACCGTGGTCAAACCGTTCAGATCCACCATTCCTCCTGCAGTCGCGCCGATATCGACAAAGCTTACTAAGTTATCCTTCATATGTCAGTAGTCGGGTTGCGCATCCGAAGAGTAGAGGCCAGGAGGCCACCGGGGTCGCAAAGTTCGCCCCCCGCCACCGCTGCGAGACCCCGGTCGGACGATCACCGGCCGGATGATCATGCGGCAGCATTGTCACAATCTGCCAATTGTGGCATAGTAAGACACAACGACTCCGGACTTCGGTCCCGGACAACGCCACGCAAGTTCACGCAGATTCGGGGTTGAAATGGCGTCGATGGATGTGCAGCACGGGAGGCGACAGGGTCTCGGCTTGGCCGACGCGTCGCGGGCGACCGTCGAACTCTTCATCGAGTCGGGTTCGAGCGCGTTCTCAGTGGCGGAACTCGCGGCGAACGCGGGCGTCTCGGAGCGGACGTTCCACCGCTACTTCCCGCGCAAGGAGGACGCGGTACGACCGTTCCTGCGCGGCGGTCTGGAACGCGTTATCGACATCTTCACGTCGGCCGAGCCCGGACTCCCTCTCCAGCAGGCAGTGGAAGACGCGTGGGCCCAGTCCTGGCCGGTCAAATACCCCCGCGAGGCAGCCCGGCTGCACGTGGTGCTTGCCGGTTCCGAATCGCTGCATGCCGTTCTGCTTCAGGAGACGCTGCACAGCGAGGAACGCTGGGCGTCGGCACTCGCAGCCACACTCGGTGTCGGCGCACGGTCCGCGACGGCCAGGATGGCCGGCGCCGCGGTGGTCGCCGCCTTCCGGCTGTCGTGGGAGGCATGGTCGGAGCAACCGGATCTCGATCCGATGGTCGCGATCCGTCAGCACAACCACTGGTGCGGCCACCTTCTCGGAGGCCGCACCGCACCGCCGGACTGAATGTCCGGGGAAGGAAGGAATCATGTCCACCGATGTCACCGGGCGCCCCCTCGTCATCGAGGTCGCCATGTCCCCCGTCGTCGCCAATGCCGGAGGCGAGGAACTGAGCACCAGCAGCATCGTCGAAGAGGCCCGGAACTGCCTGTCCGCCGGCGCGGGCATCGTGCATTGCCATCATGACTTCTCGTTGCCCATCGACGACGCGATCGCCCAGATCATCGACGTCAACCGCGGGATCCTCGCCGAGTATCCCGGGGCGCTGGTGTACCCCGCTTATATGCCGGGACACAAGGTCGAGGAACAGATGCTGCATCTGCGTCCGCTCGCGGAATCCGGCCGGATGACGATGTTCGCCTTCGACCCCGGCGTGACCGAGCACGGCCGGGCGGACGATTCGGGCCTGATGACCGGCTCGATCGTCAGCGGCACCACCTTCGCCCAGGCCACGGCGATGACCGAACTCTCACACGAATTCGGAGTTCCCTGTTCGCTGGGGATCTTCAACCCCGGCGCCATCCATTGGGTCCGATCCCTCGGTGCGGCAGGGCGTTTCGTTCCCGGAACAGTTGTGAAATTCTACTTCGCCGGTGGGTCCGCCTGGGGCGCGAAGGAATCCGGCCCGACCTTCGGTTTGCCGCCGACCAAGGAAGCACTCGACATCTACCTCGGCCTGCTCGAGGGCGCAAACCTGCCCTGGACCGTATCATTGATGGGTGGTGAGCTGCTCGAGACGGACCTCGCGCGCTACGCGGTCGAACGCGGCGGGAACCTGCGGATAGGCCTCGAAGACCCGCTGCGCACCGTCGGCCACACCAACACGGACATGATCAAGCAAGCCATCGCGCTCGCCGACGAGGTCGGCCGGCCGATCGCCACGTACCAGAACGCGCTGGACGTGCTGTCTTCCTGAGGTCCACAGAAGTCCCGGCCGGAAAACGGGCATCGATGTCGGCCCGTCACGTGTTCGTGACCGATGCCCGCGATCCGAGCATCGCCGCCTGCACCGCACCCGATGCCGAAAAACACCTGGGAGTACTACCAGGTGCTCGGCAGGCGCGGGAACGTGTATCGGCGCCGAACCAAGATGTCTCCGAATGGATTCGGTTCAACCTGACCGCCTCCCATCAGCAGGCCCCTACCTGCATGCGCGGCGGGTTCGTTCCGGCACGGTGAAGCGGTGTCGGGTCACTCCTTCCATGAAATTCAGGCTGTGTGATCTGTCAGCTTCGTCGTCCCGGCGGGCTCCATATGGAGTTCAACTCGATGCTGTCGAGCAGGCCGGCCTTGAGAATCTTGTTCGTCGGCGTGCGCCGTAGAGCATCGGTCAGGGTGAGGTATTTCGGCAGCGCGTGTTTGGGTAGGCGGCTCGTCATCCACTCGTAGAGTGCCGGTTCGTTCAGAGCGGAACTTTCCACGACCTCGGCGGCGACCAGAACCTCGTGTCCCGCAACGGAATCAGGTACACCGAGTACCGCGCTGGCGACAACTTCCGGATGCTCGTCTATCACCGCCTCGATGGCGGTGGCCGAGATGTTTTCGCCCAGCCGGCGAATGGTGTCACCGGCCCGGTGCAGAAATTCGAAGGTGCCGTCGACGTGCTTGATGACGATGTCGCCCGTGTGGTACCAGCCGCCCGCCAGTGCGCGCTCGGTCGCCTCCGGTTGGTTCAGATAACCCACCATGATCATGAGCCGGTTGTCGGGGCGAATCCAGAGCTCTCCGGGCTTGCCGTCGGCTACGGCTCGTCCGTTTTCGTCGACGACTCGAGCCCGATAGCCCTCGCGTACCCGCCCGCACCACGTGTGCGCGAGATCGGGTGGCTCGCTCAGCACCAAGGGGAAACCGACCTCGGTGGAGCCGTAGAGGTCATAGCATTTCACGCCGAATCGTTGCGCGAATTCCGCGGCGAGCGCGACGTTGTGGCCCGCGAACACCGACCGCAGCGGGTTGCCGGCGTCGTCCGCGCGCGGTGGCCGCGCGAGCAGGAGTGAGGCGATCAGAGTGGCTGTGGTGCACCCGAATTCGCGGATGTCGTCCATGGCGGCCTTGGCCGAGAACCGTTCCCGGAAGACGACCCGGCCGCCGGTCGCGCACATCGACACCAGGGGGCTGCGCCCGGTGACATGGAACATCGGATGGCAGTTGTAGGTCACGTCGTCCGGGCCCAGAGGGATTCGATCGGCCATGGTGGCGAACTGGGCCCAATCGAGCATCACGCCCTTGGCGGGTCCCGTACTACCGGAGGTGTAGATCACGCACGCGATATCGGCCGGCATCGGCAGTGCATCGAATGACATGGTGGCGGTGCTCAGCGTCTGCCACGCACCACGCTCGACCGCGCGAACCACCAAGGCCGGCCGGGCATTTCGGAGGTGGTCGACGAATTCCGGCCGGGCCAGGCACAGGATCGGCGCGGCGTCGTCGAGGACATGTTCGAGGAAGGCGCCCTTCAGTTCGGGATTGACCGGGACCTCCACCGCGCGCAGGCAACCGAGCGCCAGCCAGATCATCGCCGCGTCGATCGATGGCGGCAGCAGAGTCGCCACCCGGGCGCCGGGCCGCACACCGAGATCACGCAGATACTCGGCCCAGTTGCGCACCCCTTCCCACGTCTCGCCGTAGGTGGCACGGGCGCCGGACACCTCCTGCAGAAACGGCCGATTCGGTTCCGATGCAGCGCGAGAACGCAATTGGGCCGGCAGCACCGACGCCGGATCGGTGACCTTGGATGCGAGCGTCGATGCGGCGGACAATCGGAGTCTCTCCTCGTCGTACTTCGGTAGCCGACCGGCACCGGGCGGGTGATTCGCGCGGGAGCCGGCACAGTGGTGAGCCGCGGGCGCCGGCGAGCGCCCGTGTGCCCTCACCGATTCAGTTGTCGCAGGCGATGATTCCGAGCTCGACCAACTCGTCGATCCGCTCCTCCCCGATCCCGATCTCACGCAGCACCGGCCGGGTGTGCTGGCCGACGGTGCAACCCGCATCGGCCTTGGTCCGCGAACGCGAGAAACGGGTGAGCGGGGCCAGCCGACGGTGTTCGTCGAAGATCGGGCTGATCGCTTCGACACTGTATCCGGCCTCGAAGAACGGATCGGACTGCAGTGCCGACTCGGAGTTGCGCTCGAGGATCGCGACACACCCGACGTCGAGGGCGGTGAGTTCGTCCTCCCACTGCTGTTTTTCCTTGCCCGCGAACACGTCCGCGAGCACGTCCGCGAGGGCGGCGTCGTTGGTGTGGCGATCCTGCACGGTGGAAAAGCGGGAATCCGAGGCCAGATCGGCATAGGGCGACAGCGCCTTGACCAGCGCCTCCCATTCGCTCGACAGCGGCGCGGCCAGGAAGACCCAGCCGTCGGCGGCCTGGTACATCCGGTAGAGCGCGCCCAGCCCGTAGAACTGCGCGTCGGGAACGTCGATCTCCGGCCGCCCCGCATAGCTGGTGTTGTACGAGATCAGCGCTTGGTGCACGGTGCCGAGCATGGTGGTCACCATGTTCGACAGTTCTACGCCATTGCGTTTGGCATACAGGCCCACCAACATCGCCGAGGCGACGCCCAATGCGGCGATGCCGTCGGATTGCACGGCCGGCACCGCACCGGCCGCATGCAGCGTGCGCGCTCCGGCTCGCAGAGCGTCTCGGTCGCGGGGCGGGTTCACAGCGTCGCGACCGTCCAATGCCGACAGTCCGGTGGCCGCGCCGATCGAGGGCGCGTAAGCGGGCCGGGCCGCGTACGGACCCTCGACGCCATAGCCGGGGGTGCTCAGATACACAATGTCCGGGTTGATCGCCTTGAGTGTCGTCTCGTCGATCTGTGCCCGCTCGGCGGCCGCGCCCCGGAAGCATTGCAGCACAATGTCACTGCGCCGGACCAGCTGGTAGACGAGCTCCAGTCCGTCGGGCGTCGTGAGATCTACCGCGACACTTTCCTTACCCTGCAACACCTTTGCCCCACCAGCCTCGGGGAAGGCCACCAGATTGCGGATATTGTCGCCGCCGATCGGTTCGACCTTGATCACCCTGGCGCCGAGGTCGGCGAGCAGGGTCGCACCGTAGGGTCCGGCGAACATGGTGCCGAATTCGAGGACCGTCACGCCGTGCAACGGCAATTCCTGCGGCGCGGCACTCTCCTCGGACGAATTCGACACTGCCACAGCTCGATTCACCGCGGGTGCGGCGATGGCGGCCCGCACCTCGTCATCGTGCTGGCCCGCCAGCGGTGCCGGACCCGGCACGGTCAACGGCTTACCTTCGGTATGGATGAGAGTGGAGGGCTGGCGCACCGGCCCGACCGCGGGGTTGTCGACCGTGATGACTCGTCCCTCCGCCACGACCTGCGGATGGTCCAAGGCCTCCTCGGGCGTGCGGAAGGCCTCGGCGCTGATGTCGTGATTGGTTTCGAAGACGTGCTGCCATTCCTCGAAGGTGCGCGCGCCGACACGGTCGAGCATCATCTCCCAGAACTCCGTGCGGAGGCCGGGGGTCGGCAACATCGGGAAGCCGGTCCATTTCGGATCGGCCAGTTCCTTCACCAGATCGAGTTCGGCGAGCCATGCCTGCATCAACCGTGGCGCGGTCTGCGCGAACTGCAGCCAGCGACCGTCCTTGGTGGCCGCGATCAGCAGCGCGTAGATCAGGTACGCCTGTGGGCGTCCCGCATCATCGTAGGCCACATCCATCGGGCTGAACGCGTCGGGGTAGCGCTCGAGGACCATCTCGTAGAACCAGTTGTACGGATCCATCGCGCCCATCCCGGTCACCAGGTTGGATTCGACGGCCTGCCCTCGGCCACTCGACATACGCTCGATCAGCGCGGCCAGGATGCCGTGGACGGCGGCCTGCGATGCGCCGAAGGAGGCATAGGGAGCGGCGACGAAGGCCGGTCCCGGACGGATGGTCAGCTGACGCTTCTCGAACATGACACCGGTCTTGGCCATCACCAGACCTTCCCAGCCCTTGTAGTCCTTCCACGGGCCGGAACTGCCCCACCCGGTGATCGAGGCCCAGACCAGCCGCGGGTACTTCTCGGCCAACGATTCCGGCGTCAGCCCGATCCTGGTGGCCGAGGCCGGCCGCATCGTCGTGATAACGACGTCCGCGGTGCTCAGCAGCGCCCTGAGCGTGGCGAGATCCTCGCCGGCACGAACGTCCAGCGTGACGCTGCGTTTGCCGCGCAACAGACCTGGCCAGCCGGGGAGGTCGCGCAGGTCGCTGCCGCCGGGCGGGTCGACCATGATGACGTCCGCGCCGCAGTCGGCCAGAAACTGGCTCGCCTGCGCGCCCGGCAATGTGGTCGAGAGGTCGATGACCACCAAGTCCGCGAGGGGACCCGAGCTTCTCTGGTCCGGTCCTGTCGTCACGGTGAGTTCCTTTCGTGCGAATCCGCTCGGCACCGCGGTGCCATGCCCGGCCCGTGGCCGGGCGGCGAAAGATCAAGCGATGGCGATGTTCTTGAACCGCAGGAACTCCTCGATGCCCTGCCGGCCGCCTTCCTTGCCCAGGCCGCTGAGCCCGATGCCGCCGAACGCCCGGTTCACGCCCAGGTTCATGGCGCCGTTGATCAGCACCTCTCCAGTGATCAGTTCCTCCGCGACTCGGTGCGCGCGGCGCAGATCGTTGGTCTGGATGTAGCCGGACAGGCCGTATTCGCTGTTGTTGGCGATCTCGATCGCCTCCTGCTCGGTCGCGAACGGGGTGATGGCCAGCACCGGGCCGAACACCTCTTTCTGTGCGAGTTCGGACTGCGGGTCGACGTCGGCGAAGACGGTCGGCTCGAGGAAGAATCCGTCGGCCAGCGCCCCTTCGACCCGGCGACCGCCGGTGACCAGCCGTGCGCCGTCTGCTCGAGCGCGCTCGATCATGCCGAGGATTCGGTGCAGCGCCGCCTCGTTGACGACCGGGCCCGATACGGTCCCCTCGGCCAGCGGATCGCCGACGGTGATGAATTCGGCGAACGCCTTGACCCGGCCGATCATCTCCTCATAGATGCTGTCCTGCACCAACATTCGGGTGGGTAGCGCACAGCCCTGACCGCTGAGCGCGCCGATGGACATCATCGTGCCGTGCGAGCACGCCTGGTCGAGATCGGCGTCCGCGAACACGATATTGGCCGATTTGCCACCGAGTTCCAGCACCGACGGCTTCATCAGATCAGCACAGCTGTGCAGGATCTTGCGTGCGGTGTCCGGACCGCCGGTGAAGGTCACCTTCTTGACCAGCGGATGCTCCACGAGCGCGGCCCCCGCCTCGGGCGCACCGGGCAGGATATTGACCACGCCGGCCGGAATGCCGGCCTGATCGACGAGGTCGGCGAAGAGTTCTGCGGTGAACGGGGTCAGCTCGGACGGCTTGACCACGACGGTATTCCCGGCCGCCAGCGCGGCCGGAATCTTCATCGCCAGCGAGATCAGCGGTCCGTTCCAGGTGATGATCACGCCGATCACGCCATAGGGCTGCCCGAGGGAGTAGGAGAACTCGCCGTCCGGGCCGAACGATCCGGTGACCTCCGAAGTGAGCTTGTCCGCCCAGCCCGCGTAGTAGCGGGTCCACTCGATCGAGGAGGCGACCAGACCGGCCGCGACCGGAATGGGCGTGCCATTGTCGATGGCACCCAAGCGAGCGAACTCGTCGGCGTTGGCTTCGATGAGGTCGGCGAGCTGGAGCAGCAGCCGGCGACGCTCCGAGGGCCGGGTGCGGCGCCAGTCGGCGAAGGCCTCGTGCGCGGTGCGTGCCGCCAGGTCGACCTCGGCCCGGCCCGCCAGCGGAATCGTCGCGTCCACCCTGCCGTCGACGGGGTTGATGTGCTGATGCGCTCCGCCCGATCCACTGGTGATCCGCTCGGCGCCGATCCGAAGGTGCACCGCGGGCCTGGTCGTGTCGATTGTCTGACTGGTCATGGATGAGTCACCGCGCTTCATTGCGATCGAATTTTGACAACGCCATCTTAGTTAACGATGTTGCGCAGCCCACACAGTATTACGGACAGCAAAAGTCCGCAAGTAGCACCATATGACTACCACCGGACAGCTCAGCCGTCCGACTGTGGTTGGTTTGATTCGAGGCGAACGCACGGACAGCTCGCACGAAGAGAGGCACTCCATGGGTCGGCAAGCCACACCACTCGGACGTCCGCGCGACCCCGAACTGGACGAGAAGCTCATGACGGCGGCGTTACTCGAATACGCCGAACTGGGCTGGGGCGCCTTCACCATGCAGGGCGTGGCCCGACGCGCGGGCGTCGGAAAGTCCGCCCTCTATCTGCGCTGGGCGAACAAAGAACAGCTCCTACTCGACAGCATCGAATCGGTAGCGCTGACTCTACGGGTCAATATGGACACCGGCTCGCTGACCGGCGATCTGACCGTGCTCGCGACCGCACTGCTGGAACATTTCCTGGACCCCATCGGCTGGGCGACCCTGCGGATCACGATCGATGTCACCGCCGAGTTCACCGATCTGCAACCCTTCCAGCAGCGCATCGTGAACTCGTTGCGCGCCTTCGCCGACGGAGCCTTCACCCGCGCCGTCGAGCGCGGCGAGATGGCCGCGGACATCGCCCACGAACCGCTGATCGAATCCCTGTTCGGCGCGGTACTGATGCACACACTCTCGCGCACCCAGGAGGGTCGCGCCCACGCCCGCGCCCACCCCGCCGAGCACGTCGGACCGCTCGTCGATGTCATCGCTCGTTCGGTGCGACCACCGAAATAGTAATTGCACATAGATAACTTCGTTGGTTACCTTAGGTTCACATGCACCGCATGTTCCATACCCCGTACACGGGGGCCTCCTGCGCGGCGAACCCGTGTCGAACCGACGGAGGACCCCCATGCCCGGACTCGAAGGCAAAGTCGCCCTGATCACCGGAGCCGCACGCGGACAGGGCCGCTCACACGCGGTGCGCCTGGCGAGCGAAGGCGCCGACATCATCGCCCTCGATATCTGCGCTGATATCGACACGATGGACTACCCCAACGCCACCCCCGAGGACCTGAAGGAAACGGCCGCCCAAGTCGAGGCGCTCGGCCGCCGCATCGTCGCGATCGAGACCGATGTCCGCGACGCCGCCGCGACCCGCACCGCGGTCGACCGCGGTCACGAAACCTTCGGGCGGATCGACATCGTGCTGTCCAATGCCGGCATCGTCCGGCTCAGCGATGGGCCCGACAATTACGCGCAGGCGTGGCAGGACGTGGTGTCGACAAATCTGAGCGGCGGCTTCCACGTGGTTGATGCCGCTGTGCCGCATATCGTTTCCGGCGGACGAGGCGGTTCGATCGTCTTCACCGGATCGACGGCGGGCGTGCGCCCCACCGCGAGCCTGAACACCGCCGCGCTGGCCTACACCGCGTCCAAATGGGGCCTGGTCGGCATCTGCAAGCAGTACGCCGCATCGCTGGCCGAACATTCGATTCGAGTCAACATCGTGCATCCGACCGGCGTGGCATCCGGCATGACGATGAACGAGGCCATGGCCCGGCTCGCCCAGGAGGCGGCGGCGGGCGGCGACAACTCCATCTCGCAGATGCAGAACGCGATGCCGATCGAGATCCTGCAGCCGAGCGATATCTCCGACGCCATCGCCTTCCTGGTCTCCGATCAGGCGAAGTGGATCACCGGCGTCTCCCTGCCGGTCGACGCGGGCTTCTCCGTCCGCTGAGTCCAGCTTCGGACGGCGGTCACAGCGGCCGCCGTCCACCGGAGGGGGTGCTCACATCCTCACGAAGCCGGGTCCACCAGCCGGCATACCAATCCAGAACGCCATTCTGAAATATGATTCTGAAATTGGCATGACGCCGCCCTTTCCGGGGAGAGCCGAACGACGAGGAGACGACACGTGCGCGCGGTTCGGTGTGAGACCTACGGTGGGCCCGAATCCCTTACTGTCACAGACATTCCGGCCCCCGAGGCGGGTCCCGGACAGGTGGTCGTCCAAGTAGCGGCCGCCGCCGTCAATTACCCCGATGTACTGGTTGCCGCCGACCGGTACCAAATCAGTGTTCCGACACCATTCACCGTAGGAAGCGAGTTCGCGGGCACCGCACTGGCGGTGGGCTCGGGAGTACGAGCCGTCGCACCCGGGGATCCGGTCATGGGCGTGGCGTTCACCGGCGCCTTCGCCGAGCAGATCGCGGTACCCGAAGGTGCCCTGTCGCCGATTCCGGACGGGTTGAGCATGATTCATGCCGCGGCGTTCGGCGTCACGTATCGGACGGCGTATCACTCGCTGGTCACCATCGGCGAGATGCGGCCCGGTGACTGGGTGGTCGTCCTGGGCGCCGCGGGCGGAGTGGGCACCGCGTGTGTCGATATCGCGACCCGGCTCGGGGGCCGGGTGATCGCGGCAGCGTCGTCGCACAAGCGGGTCGAATTGTGCCGCCGCCTCGGCGCGGTCGCGGGTATCGCCTACGAGTACGAGAACCTGAAGGACCGCATCAAGGCGACCACCGGCGGTCGCGGCGCCGACGTGGTTATCGATCCCGTCGGCGGCGCCTATGCCGAACAGTCGATCCGCGCCACCGGCTGGGGCGGACGTTACGTGTGTGTCGGCTTCGCGAACGGCGAGATTCCGCGCATACCGATGAATCTCGTGCTGCTGAAAGGAGCGATCCTGCGCGGCTTCGAGATCAGAACCCTCGCCGAACACCGGCCCGACGCCGTATCCGAGGGGACGACGGCGATCGCACGCATGATCTCCGAGGGCATGCGGCCGTACGTCTCCGAGGTGTTCGCACTCGAGGATGCGCCGCGCGCGCTCACCCTGATGCGGGAGCGCGGAGCCCGCGGGAAGATCGTCCTCGACCCCACGATGCGGCCACGATGAGCGAGTACCGGCTCAGCGCCGATACGCCGGGTGGGACACCTCGTCGAGAATGTCGAGATGATCCGGATGCGGCGTCCAGCCGAGTTCCATCCGCGAGCGGGGGGCGCGCGAAGGACTGCATACGCCGAAGGCGATGAGCGCGGTGAACGTGTCCCAGATCGTCACCGCTTCGGCGAGATCTACACTGCGCGTGGGTATTCCGAGCTCACGCGCTACCGCCTCGGCCAGGGTGCGGAAATTGGTCTCACCCGAGACCGCATAGTACAGCGCGCCGGCCGTTCCTTTGTTGACGGCGAGGCGATACACCTGCGCCACATCGTCGACATGCACATTGGGATACAGGTTCAGGCCGCGGCCGACATAGCAGACCTGGCCGGTCCGGGCGGCGGACCGGTAGAACCCCTCGATCATCGGGCACTTGCCGTGACCCCAGATCACCGCCGGGCGCACCACCATCGCGCGGACCCCACGCCCGGCAGCCGCCCGGACGAGGTCCTCGGTGTCACGGCGTCTGCCGATGTACTTCGACGCGACGAAGTCGTCGTCTTCAGCGAAGGTGTCCTCACTCCATTCCCCGTCCGTACGTTGGGACAAAACCCCGGTCCCCGAGGTGAAGACGAACGTCTTTCCGGTGCCCGCGAGCGCGTCGAGCAGCGCCTCGACGGTCTGCCATTCGGGCTCCAGAAGTAGTTGCGCCGCGAAAAGGATCACCTCCGCGTCGTCGAGCAGTGCCAGGGTCCCCGGCAGGTCCGTGAGGTCACCGGACACCGGCTCGGCGCCCGACGCTTTCACCTGCTCGGCCGCGGCGGCGTTACGCACCAGTCCGGTCACCGCGTGGCCCGCACCGACGAAGCAACGCACGAACGCCGAACCCAGGTAACCGCCTGCGCCGAGAATCAGAACTCGCATCGCGCGATCTCCAATGTCGTTGTAGTGGAAGTAGTCTGCGCGGCTGCCGTTATGGCCGCGCCTGAACGGGGTCGGCGCAATCCGCGGTCTCGCGGATCACGGCATACTTCGGATCGGGCTGTCCCGAGCCCAGGCCGTCAGCCACCCTTGCCCCTCCGGGCCCGTCGAAAGGGTCAGGGCCGCACCGGTTGACGGCCTGCGAACCAGCTGCCGGGCGCTGCCGCGTCGACGGCCACCAATCGGTGCGCGAACAGCCATCCCTCCCCCGTCTCGATCACCACGTCGCGGTAGCGGCCCCAGTGATCGGGTCCGTCGGCGGTCAGCACCACGAAGTACGAGGACGCCTCGATCCGGCCCGGCGCGATCGAGGCGAACCGGAGATTGGTCACGAGGTGCCGAATGAACCGTGGCGCCGGCGACTCGGATCCGGGATTCGGCGTGAGCATCTCGATGATCGCGGCACGGCCGACCGCCGCCGGACGGCCCTTGACCTCGAGTATTCCGTCCTCGGTGAAACATCCGGCCAGCGTCGCGAGCCGCATCCGGTCCCCGCTGTGCGCATAGGTCGCGACAAGGTCGCGCACCTGCTCCCGGGCGACCAGTTCAGCGTGATCCATGCAGTCCTCCCGGCTCCCGGCGGTCGCGTCGTGTCCTCTCCGTCGATGTCAATACAGACCACCGTCTACCCGGATCAGCGAGGCCGTGGTGTAGCTCGACGCGGGACTCGCCAAATACAATGCGGTGGTGACGATTTCGGCCGGATCACCGGGACGTCCGACAGCGCTGGGAGTGAACCGCCGCGCCTGTCCGGACCATGCCTTGGAGATATCGGTGAGGAACGGGCCCGCCGAGATGGTGTTGACCCGGACCTTCGGTGCGTACTCGCGCGCGAAGACCTGTGTCAGCGCGTTCAGTCCGGCCTTCGCGCCGGAGTACGGACCGAATCCCGGCTGCGGCATGAGGGCACCGGACGAGGACACGTTGATGATCGAGCCGCCCTCGCCCGCCGCCATCCGCTCCCCCACCAGAGCACACAACCGGAACGGGCCCTTGAAGTTGACGTCGACGATCTTGTCGAACAGCTCCTCGCCGGTCTGCGCGGACGACGGGGCCAGCGGCGACATCCCGGCATTGTTGACCAGCACGTCGACCTTTCCGAACTCCGCGTAGGCGGCCTCGACCAGGGCATCGATCCGATCCCACTTGCCGACGTGGCAGCTCACCGCAAGCGCTCGGCGTCCCAGTGCCGCAACCTCTTTCGCCACCGCCTCGCACGCCTCGGCCTTGCGGCTGGTGATCACGACATCGGCGCCGGCCGCGGCGAAAGCCAGCACCATCTGTCTGCCCAGTCCTCGGCTGCCCCCGGTGACGAGCGCGACCTTACCCGCGAGTGAAAACAGATCCGTCATGCGAGTCCGTGCTCCTTCAGAATGTCGGCGTACCGCGCGCGGGCGGCCTCGCGTCGCGTCGGAATGTGTTCGGAGGGAAACAGTCCCGCGGCCGGCCTGTAGCCTTTGAGCACCTGTTTGGCCACAGTCGCCTTGTGCACCTCGGTGGGACCGTCGGCCAACGCCAGCGAGGGCACGCTGGTCCACCACTCGTAGAGCGGCAGTTCGGCGGTGACACCGAGGGAGCCGTGGATCTGCACCGCACGGCTGATGATGTCGGCGAAGATCTTCGCCATCGCCACCTTGCACATCGCGATATCGGTGCGGGCCGTGCCGTGCGGCTCGTTGTCGATGATCCATGCGGTCTGCAGCACCAGCAGCCGGAACTGCGCCAGCTCGATCCACGAATCCGCGATGAACTGCTGGACCATCTGCTTGTCCGCCAGCAGTTCTCCCTGAGTGTGCCGCGACAGCACCCGTTCGGCCATCATGTCGAAGGCACGTCGACATTTGCCGACCGTGCGCATCGCGTGGTGGACCCGGCCGCCGCCGAGCCGGGCCTGGGCCACCTCGAATCCCTGGCCGGCGCCGCCGAGGATCGCATCGGCGGGCACCCGCACATCGTTGTAGCGGATGTAGCCGTGCGTGCCCTCGTCGAGTTCCTCCCGGTCCGGCATCACCACCACATTGCGGATGATCTCGATGCCGGGCGTTTCGGCGGGCACCACGAACATCGACATCCGGCGATAGGGCGAGGCGTCCGGGTCGGTGACGGCCATGACGATGAAGAAGGCCGCGTAGCGCGCATTGGAGGAGAACCACTTCTCTCCGCTGATGACCCACTCGTCGCCGTCGCGGCGTGCGGCACAGACGAACTCCTTCGGATCGGCGCCCGCCTGCGGCTCGGTCATGGAGAAACAGGAGACGATATCGCCGTCCAGCAGCGGCTGCAGATACCGCGACTTCTGCTCCGCGGTCCCGAACATGGCCAGGATTTCCGCGTTGCCCGTGTCCGGAGCCGCAGTACCGAATACCGTCGGCGCCCACATCGACCGGCCCAGGATCTCGTTCATCAGTGCGAGTTTCACTTGCCCGTAGCCCTGTCCGCCGAGATCGGGACCGAGGTGGCAGGCCCACAAACCCTGCTCGCGCACCCGGTCCTGCAACGGTTTCAGGATCGCCCGGGCCGCGGCGTTCTCGGTGTTGTAGGGCTGGCCGATGTGCGGGAAGAGCAGGTCCAGCGGCTCGCACTCCTCACGCACGAATGTATCCATCCAGTCCAGCTTGGCCTGGAAGTCGGGCTCGGTCCGGAAATCCCACATGTACTCGGATCCTTTGTGTCAGAGGGGAAGTGGCGTGCGTCGTGGTGGGCCGATGGCGGCCGGGCCGGTCGCGTCAGCGCCCGAGCAGAGCCATCGCCTCCTCGACCAGGCCCGGCAGTGCGGGCTCCATCCGCAGGAACGCCGCGGGCATGGCATCGGCTTTGCGGGCGCGCTTGATCAACAGCGCGGTGGCGGCGGCCTCCTTGTAGCGAGTCAGCGCGTCGAACCAGGCGAGGTCGGATACCGAGCGCCCCAGCGCCCCCTCGTACTCCCGGACCACCTCGGCGATGGTCGGCGTCCCGCACGGCTCGAGACTCGGGGCGGCAGGGTGGCGTGCCTCGTCGGTGAAGAAGGTCAGCCAGCTCAGGTCCACCCGCGGATCGCCGACCGACCAGATCTCCCAATCGATGATGGCGGTGACCCGGTCGTCCGCACACAGGGTATTGCCGAGCCGGTAGTCGCCGTGGTTGATCACGGGCTCGGCCTGCTCCGGCACGGACTCGTGCAAGGCCAGCGCGCAAGCTCGGTAGTTGCCCCGCAAATCCTCCGGCACCGTCTCGAAAGCGCGTGTCCACCGGTCGATTTCGGCATCGAGGGTAACGGCGGGCTCGTCCGCGAGGCCGACCTGCTCCGGCCGCACGCGATGCAGATGACCGAGCATGCGGGCGGCATCGAGGTATCTGGCTCTGATCCGGGGTTTCGCGGCGGCCTCCCGCACATCCTCGAGCAGCGGCTCCACGCACTCGCCGGCGATCAGATCCATGGCTACGAACGGCGGCGTCCGCGGCGGCAGGCCATCGTCGTCGAACAGCACAGAGGGCACCCGGACGCCGGGGGCCTGCGCCAACGCGGCCATCACCCGCCCCTGCCGCAGTACATCCCTGTTGCGCACCGGCATCAGGCCGGGCGGGGCGACCTTGAGCACCACCGAACCGGTCGATCCCGGCGCGGTCAGCTCCGCGACGAAAGTCAGGCTCGAGGTACCGCCGGTCAACGGCCGGACGGCCGATACCGTCGCGCCGGTGATGGCGCGGGCCGCCGCATCGGTGGCGCGGATCGCGAGCTCGTCGGCCAATGTCGCCTCGTCGAGCCGAGTGGCCGCATCGGACTGTCGCACTGAACTGTTCCCTTCGGAGCGGGATCACCGGCGGGTCCAGCCGGCACACAAAATCGAATTTGCATTCTCAGAATATGATTCTGCTTTTTAGCCGCTATGTCAAGCCCCGGAAACGTCGCAACGCGGGCCCGGAGAGCCGGACCCGCGTTGTGGCACAACATAATCGAAGGAATCAGAACACCGCCATGCTCACCCCTGGGCCGGGCGGAACACCGGCAACTGCCAGCCGTCCGCAATCGGCGAGAAGGTCACCTCCAGCTCCATACCGATCTGGACCTCACTCGGATCCACGTCGACGATATTGGTCACCAACCGGGCATCACCGGCCCCCTCGAGCGAGACCACCGCACCGACCAGGGTGATGTCGGGAATTCCGGGAAACCCGTGGATGACGGCGTAACTGTAGACGCTGCCGCGGCCCGAGAGTCGCTTCCAGTTCTTCTCGGTGGACTGACATTCCGGACAGAACGGGGTGGGCGGCATCCGGAAGTGGCCGCACGAACCACATTGCAGGGCAACGAGTTTGCCCTCCTTGGCGTACTGCCAGAACGGTTCGGTGTCGCTGTTGGTGGTGATATGGACCGCGTCGGCGGGCAATGTGGTAGCTCTGACGTCGCTCACGCCGCACTCCCCAGAATCAGGCCGGAGACCGGCAGGGACGCGGGACCGCCTGTGGCGAGCGCGAATTCGGCGTCTTTCACCTGGTTGATCGCAGTGCCGCGCATCTGCTCGACCGCCTCCTTGATGTGGGTCATCCCGATGATGTAGGCCTCCGACAACTGGCCGCCGTGGGTATTGACCGGTATCGAGCCACCCTTGTACCGGATGGCGCCGCTCTCGACGAACTCCCCACCCTCACCCTTACCGCAGAATCCGTAGTCCTCGAGCTGCATGAGCACCATCGGGGTGAAGTGGTCGTACAGCAGTGCGACGTCGATATCCTTGGCCGTCAAACCGGATTGTTCCCACAGCCGTTTGGCGATCGGCGCATTGCCCGAGGATGCGAAGTACTCGTCCGGCATGCCGTACCAGGCGAAGGCGCGACCCCATTCGCGGCGCCCGCCGTGCGCGACCGCGACGACCGGCACTGGCTTCTGCCGCAGATCCTTCGCTCGCTCGGCGCTGGTCGTGATCACCGCGACGGCGCCCTCGGTCTCGAGGCAGAAGTCGTAGAGGCACAACGGATCCGCGATCATCCGGCCGTTGAAGTACTCCTCCTTGGTGAGCGGCTTCTTCTGAATCGCCTTGGGCCGATTCAGGGCGTTCTCCCGCGTCGAGATCGCGATCTCGGCGAACGCGTCGCGCCGGGTCCCGTACAGGTGCATGTGGCGCCGCGCCAGCACCGACATCAGGTGGCCCGGACCGGACAGCCCGGAGGGCTGCAGGAAAGAGTTGATCGGATCCGCGGCGGCGGCTGCGAACACCGAGCCCAGCCGCTGCCTCTGCTGCTGCAGCGTCATCACCGTGACCACGGTGGTGGCGTCACCGGCCACGATCGCCGCGCGGGCCAGCCCGATGGAACCGGCCGCGCCGCCGCCGCCGGAGGTCAGCGAGGCGGTGAAGGTGACCTCCGGGATCCCGAGGGTTTCCATGAAATCGGCGGTGTCCATCTTGTCGCCGTAGCCGGTGCCCGCGCCCGAGTAGTAGGCGAACCCGTCGATCTCCTTGACCGAGATGCCCGCATCCTCACAGGCCGCCAGGATCGCCTTGCCCGCCAACTCCAGATTGGTCTGCGGCGCAGATCCGCCGCGTTTGTAGTACGGGGTCGCCCCCACCCCGACGATCGCGACATCTCTCAAACCGTTCGACACATCAACACTCCATTCTGGTTGCCGCCGGCCACCGAACCCGGGGCGCGGAACCGCTGGTGGGGCCTCGGCATCATCCACCGCCGAAGGCACGAGCTCACCTATATCACATAGTAATCTATCAATCTCGAGCTTGATAGAGAGCGGGACACAAACGCGGAGTTCCGCACTCGAGAAATTGAACCTTGTGAACTATGTTAGCTGGCGCTACCGTGAGATGTGGCTCACATGCGATCGGCGCAGTGTCCGGTCTCACATCCCCTCCCGCGCGGTCGATCGCACTCTCATCCATGATCCGGAGGATCGCCAGTGACTGTCGACTCGACCCGCCACGACACCCCCGCCGGCCCTCTCGACCACCTCACGGTGATCGACCTCTCGACCACCCTGCCCGGGGCACAGGCCACCATGTTCCTGGCCGACGCCGGCGCCGAAGTGATCTTCGTCGAACCCCCATCCGGGAGTCGGCTACGCGCGCTACCCGGCTGGCCCGCACTCGGACGCGGCAAGAAGAGCATCACCCTCGATCTGCACGACGACGCCGACGCCGCGACACTGCGCGGACTACTGCGCACCGCCGACGTACTCGTCACCACCATGCGTCCCGCGGCCGCCACCCGGCTCGGTGTCGACCCGGCCACCGTGGGCGCACTCAATCCGCGGCTGGTCAGCGCCGCCATCACCGGATGGGGTTCGACCGGGCCGTTCAAGGATCTCAAGGGCTACGAGGCCCTGGTGATGGCGAAGCTCGGCATCATGTACGGCAAACGCCAGACCACGACCCGGCCGGGCCCGTCGTTCGTACCGAGTCCGTTCGCCTCCTGGGGTGCGGCTCAGACTGCGATACACGGCATCCTGGCCGCACTACTCGAACGCGAGGACAGCGGGGCCGGACAGCATGTCGAGGCCGACCTGGTCCGCGGCATCGCCACGATGGACACCTGGCAGTGGTTCTCCGAGCTGGTGGTCAATCGGTGGCCCGACGCGTTCGTCCCGGTATCGGCCTTCGACGACGAGGGCAACCCCAATGGACATCTGATCTATCCGCTGCTGGTCACGCCCACCAAAGACGGCCATTTCATTCAGTTCGCGCAGACCGAGCCGCGCCTGTTCCTGGCACTGATGAAGGAACTCGACCTCACCTGGATGTTCACCGACCCGAAGTGGGCCGGTCTGCCGCAACTCGAGGACGTCGCGCTGCGCATCGAACTGTGGGAGATCATGCTGGAGCGGGCATCGGCGCGCACCCTCGCCGAGTGGCAGCAGGTCTTCGACACGAACCCGGACCTCAGCGCGGAGGTCTTCCGCACCCCGGCCGAAGCGCTGCATCACCCGCAGCTGGCGCACGACGGACGGGTCGTGACCATCACCGATCCCGATCTCGGCGAGGTGACCCAGCCCTCCACCCTCGTCCACGTGAACGGCGCCGCACTGGCACCGCCGCGGCTCGCGCCCCGCCTCGGCGCCGACACCGATGAAACGGTGCGCCGGGTGGCCAAATCCTCTTCCGTACCAACACCTTCCGGCGCTGCTCGCGCCGACCTCCCACTGGCGGGCATCACCATCCTCGAGCTCGGCTCCATGTTCGCGGGTCCCTATGCTGCCACCCTCCTGGCCGATCTGGGCGCCCGCGTGCTCAAAGTGGAGCCGTTGGGCGGTGACACCATTCGCGGTCTGGTCCCGTTCCCGGAGGCGGGCGGCGCGAAAGTGATGCAGGGCAAGGAATCCATCGCCCTCGATATGCACTCACCGGAGGGCCTGGCGATCGTGCACCGGCTCGCCCAGCAGGCCGACGTGGTGTTGCAGACCTACCGTGCGGGAGCCGCCGAGCGAGCCGGAGTCGACGCTGCGACCCTGACCGCGCTCAATCCCAGGCTCGTCTATCTGTGCGCACCGGGCTACGGGATCGACGGACCGTACGGCGGCAAGCCCGCCTACGCTCCGTCGATCGGCGCGGCAACCGGCCTCGGCCTGACCGACGTGCCAGATGTGGTCGCGCGAGCCGACAACCTCGACGAGGTCAAGGCCGCGGTGATCCGGCTCTATGCCGCGGCCGCCAACCTCTCGGTGCAGGCGGACGGGGTCGCGGCACTCGGCGCGGCATCGGCGATGCTGCTCGGATTGCTCGCCCGCCGCCTGGGCCGGCCACTGGGCACCTTGACCACCACCATGATCGCCACCGGAACACACGCGCTGGTGGACCGCAACGTCGACTACCCGGGTCGCGGCGAAACATTGCGCCCCGACCCCGACATGTACGGCTACAGCGCCCTCTACCGCCTCTACCGGGCCGCGGACGGCTGGATCTTCCTGGCCGCGCCGCTCGAACACGAATGGGCGGACCTCATCGCCGCGATGGAGCCGCACCTACGACTGGCCGAGGACCCCCGCTTCGCCACCGCGATCGCCCGCATCGACAACGACGACGCGCTCGCCGAGGCGCTGGCGCGAGTGTTCGCGACACGTGCGAAAGCGTTGTGGGAGAAGGAACTCGGCGCCGCAGACGTCGGTTGCGTGGCGGTCGCCGAGCAGGTCGCGGAGAAGACACTGCAGGAGGACGAATTCTTCGAGGCCGGCTACGGCGTGCTGGCCGTGCACCCGACCTTCGATGTCCACCGCCGCCTCAGCCCCGCCACCACGTTCTCGCGGTCCCGCACCAAAGCCGACGGCGGCTGCCTGACGGGCGAGCACACCGACACGCTGCTCACCGAGATCGGTTACGACACAGCGAAAATCGCCGACCTGCGCGCCCGCGGGATCGTTGCCTGACCCCCTCATCTGCCCGCTCGCACCCGCGGCGAGCAGTACGGGGCGCTGCATGCCAAAGGACTTATCGCGCAGCAGGTTACACCCGAGGATTCGGCACAGTAGCCGGGCCCGACCGAGCAGAAGGCAGACAATGAGACTCACCACCCGAAGCGCCGTAACCACCCTGCTCGCCGCCGCGGTGGCCATTCCGGTCGGCATCGCGGCCGGGACACAGAAGTTCAATCAGCTCCAGGCCCAGCGGGCACAGGCCGCGGCGACCCCGCCGGGCCATCGAACCGGCAGCTGAAGCACCCGCGATGTTCCGGCACGGTCCGACGCCGGGCAGCCGGAACATCGCCATAACACAGTCCGGTGCGCTGTGCTGCGAAACCTATTAAACCTAGTACGATAGATTCTTACGATCAGGAAACTCCCTCGTTCCTGTCACGGCAGCCGCCCGCCGGGCAACCGGTCAGCGACACGAGGTTCGTACCAGATGGTTAACTTGGTTAACGAATACGATCTACGGGAGGAATTACGTGGCTGACAGGGCCTCAGCACCGATCTTCGATTCGCGCAGTACGGCGGCACGCCCGATCCGGACGCCGAAGACAGCCCAGCTCGTCGCACGCAACCTCCGGCGCATGATCATCGACGGCGAACTGAAGGACGGCGACCATCTCCCGCACGAGGCCGAGTTGATGGAACACTATTCCGTCAGCCGCCCGACGCTGCGCGAGGCGGTCCGTGTCCTGGAATCCGAGCGCCTGGTCGAGGTGCGGCGCGGATCCCGCTCCGGCGCACGCGTGTGCGTTCCCGGGCCCGAGATCGTGGCGCGACCGGCGTCACTGCTGCTCGAACTGTCCGGCGCGACGGTCGCCGACGTATTCGTCGCTCGCGAGGCCATCGAACCCGACGCAGCCCGGATTCTCGCGACCGACGGCACCGAGGAAGATTTCGACGAACTCGAGCGCATCGTCGACGAAGAAATCCCCGCGGCCTTCGCCTCCGACAACCTGGCCGCCGGCACGTCCGCCTTCCACCTGAGGATCGTGCAGTTGTCCGGCAACGCGACGCTGGCCATCATCGCCGGCATGCTGCACGAGATCACCGAGCGCCACACCGGCGCGGTACTGCTCGAGACCCGCGCGGACAAGGAACGCTATGAAGCCTCCTACAAGCTCGAGATCCGATCCTGCCGGCGGCTGATCAAACTGCTGCGCGCCCGCGACGCGGACGGAGCCTTCGCGCACTGGCAGAAACACATGGTCAACGCTCGCATGTCGCTGCTCGAGGGCCGCGAAAACGTCCAGGTGCGCGACATTCTCGACTGACGCGTGCGGGTATCTTCGCCGTGAAGTCCGAAACTGTTGCGCTGCAACGATGTTCGGCCCGGCGTGGATGTGGGCGATCCTTCTCCGCACATGGAACGAACTCGCCGGGGTGGACGGGACACACCCCGGCGAGTTCGTTCGGGATCCGGTCGGTGACGAACCGGATTCGGGTAGTGAAGTTTTCAGTCGGAGCTACGCGCCGCGGCGCGTAGCTCGCCGTGCCGGGCGAGCATCTGTGCGGCGACCACCTCGAGTTGCTTCGGCGGCGTCGGCAGGGCGACCAGGCCGCCCTCTCGGCTCGGCAGCGCGATGGTGGCGGTCGCCGGGCAGGTGACCTCGCCACGCTGGCTGGTGCCGCGGAACTCCACATCGACCAGATAGCGGCCGCCGTCGACCCGCTTGCCGACGACCTCACCGGTGATGGTGTGAGTGTCGCCCTGGTAGTTGAACTTTCGCATCTGGCTCGACATGCTCACCAGCCACGCGTCGTCGCCCATCCAGTCGGTGAGATAGTGCGAGAGCCAGCAGTCGCGCATCATGCCGTAGTCGTAGGCGGCGGGCAGGCCGATGGACCGGGCATAGTCACTGTCCCAGTGAATGCGCTGCGCGACATCGGGAATGCCCTGTTCGTTCGGGATGTAGAACGGTGCGATGCGCTGCCGGTTCAGGTAGGTCAGGCGGGCTGTCGAGGGCGTGTAGGGCGCGAACCCGTAACCGCCGGAATGGAACACGACCATATCGGTGGTGGTGAGCGGTCCCTTGGCCATGGTGCCGAGGGATTCACCGACCGAAACATCCTCGTAGTACCGGGTATTCGCGCCCCGGCGCTGTTCGGCCGCGTAGATCTCGTCGATCTTCGCGATGTCCTCGGGCGTGTAGGAGGCCGGTTCGATCCCCTGATACTTGTTGCGCTTCTTCGACTCGTGGCGCTCGGTGTGGATGGTGATGACCTTCTGCACCTGCACGATCTCGGCGCGCTGGTTCATCTGCACATGCGAGCGGGTGACGATCAGCGACCGGCCGGCGAACTCGGACTCCTTGAGCTCCACGTCGCTGAACCCCTGGAACGAGTACAGGGTGTCACCGTCGTATACCGGGCGGTACCAGTCTGTGGTCGTTCCCGAGACGAAGACGTGGATGCCGCGGAACGACGGACGGCGCTGCTCTTTCGGTATCGGATCCGCGCGCAGCTCCCGGGTTAGGGCGATGTTGATCATCGGCGGCGCGATCTGGCCGCCCCATCGGGTGCCGGGGCCGTACTCCTCGTCGACGAACAGCGGATTGTCGTCTCCGTAGCTGCGCGCGAAATTGCGCATGACATCGGGCGTGGCGCGGGTGAACTGCTCGCGCTGGGTCACCGCATGGTAGATGCCGACCAGGTCGTGTGCGCGTTGAATGTCCTCGTCGCGGAAGGTGTACACCTTCGGTGCGTCCTTCTGCTTTTCTTCCGCCGTCGTCATCCGTACTACCTCCATGGTCGTGAGCTGATGCGGGCCCGCACTGCGATTCGGCGGCCGAGCCCCGTACTCGAGGGGCGCATTCTCACCTTACATAGAAAGTAAACTAAGTGAAAGAGGTTGACGGCAACCGTCAAAGCAGATCGTTATCTAAGTTAGCGATGTAGACTGCGGCGGTGAGCACTATCGACGCCAACTCGTCCCAGGAGTTCGCTCCGGGGCTTTCGGTGCGGGCACCGAAGACGGCGGAACTTGTGGCCATGCGACTGCGAAGCAGCATCGTGCACGGCGAACTCCTCGCCGGGGACGTGCTTCCCACCGAGGCACGGTTGATGGAGGAGTTCGGCGTGTCCCGCCCGACACTGCGCGAAGCCATCCGCATCCTCGAAGCCGAGTCGCTCATCAGCAGCAGACGTGGTACTCGCGGCGGCGCGCAGGTCACCGGGCCCGACATAGGGGTCGCCGCGCGCTATGTCGGATTGATTCTGCAGCTGCAGGGCACCACCCTCGCCGATGTGTACGAGGCCAGGATGATCTCCGAACCCGCGTGCGCCGGTCTGCTGGCCGAGCGCCACAGCGAGCAGGACCTGCGCGATCTGCGGGCCTGCGTCGAGGCGTTGTCCCGGCTCGGCGACCGCGGCCTGGACTCACCCGCGGCCATGTCCGAATGGTCGGAGCTCACCTCGCGATTTCATCGGTTGATCACCGAGCGCGCCGGCAACAGGACCCTCGCGGTGCAGGCCGGTGTCGTTCGCGACATCATCGACACCCACCACGCGCATGCGTTCGCGAAGGGGACGCGAACCGCCGCGCCCGGCAAGGACTTTCAGCTCAATCTGCGTTCGCTGGAGAAGCTCGTAGCTCTGATCGCGGCGGGCGACCGCGAGGGCGCCGAGCGCCACTGGACCGAGCACATGCGCGCGGCGGGCGAGGGACTTTTCCGGGACGGTTCCGGCGAGACCACCATCGTCGACCTGTTCGCCTGAGACCGCACGGCACGAACCGAAAGGCTGGGCCCCCTACCGGATTCGGAAGGGGGCCAGTCTCCGTTCGGGGCGCCGATCAGACCGCGACGTCGTCGGCGACGATCCGATCCAGCACGTGCCGGCGGACCAGTTTCCCGGTCTCGGTGCGGGGCAGCTCGTCCCAGTAGACGATCCGCTCCGGCGTTTTGCTGCCGCGCAGGACATTTCGCACGTGAGCACGCAGCTCCTCGGGATCCAGGACCATGCCCGGGCGCACCACGACGGCCGCCTCGATGCGCTGACCCCATTCCTCGTCCGGCACACCGACGACCGCAGTGTCGAGTACCGCCGGATGCCGCAGGATGACGTCCTCGATCTCCGCCGGCGCGATATTCTCGGCGCCGCGAATGATCGTGTCGTCCATCCGCCCGCCGATGTAGAGGTAGCCGTCCTCGTCGACGAATCCCTGGTCGCGGGTGTTGAAGAAGCCCCGGTCGTCGACCGCGCGTCCGATGCCCGCGTACTCGGCGGAGATCTGCTCACCGCGCACACAGATGGTGCCGGTAACGCCGGGGCCCACAGCCGCGTCGTTCGCGTCGCGGATCTCGAGATCGACGCCCGGCACCACCCGCCCGACCGACCCCAGCCGTGCCCGCACGGCCGGCTCGGAGCTGGCGAGCGCGGCCCGGTGGTCCTCCGGGCCGAGCACCGCGACGGTGGAACTGGTCTCGGTGAGTCCGTAGGCGTTGACGAATCCGACCTCCGGCCACATCCACAGCGCCTTCTCGATGACGGAGGTGGGCATCGGTGCCCCGCCGTAGGCGAGGCTGCGCAGCGAGGGCAGCGCCTTGTCCCCGTCTGCGTCGACGATGCGGGCGAGCATCGTCGGGACGACCAGCGCGTTGGAGATGTCCTCCTCGCGCGCGAGCTGCAGCCACTGGGCAGGGGTGAACCGTTCCAGCACCAGGGTGCGCCGGCCCGAGTACAGGCTGGTGATCGCATTCGCCACAGCCGCGATGTGATACGGCGGCACACTGATCAGCGCGGCATCGGTCGGCTCGGCCGAAGCGAATTCGACCGACCCGAATACATAAGAGGTCAGATTCTCGTGCCGCAACAACACCCCTTTTGGCGCCGAGGTGGTGCCACTGGTGTAGATGACGACGGCCGGGGCCTCGGTCTCCTCGGCATCCGGCACGGCAGCGACCGGCTCGGACGCCCTGGCCAGCCACTGCGCCGGGGTGAGAACGGTCAGCCCGGCCCGCTCCAGGATCGGAACCTGCGCTTCGTCGGCGATCCCGATCGCGCGCGGATGATTCGCCAGCAGGGATTCGAGCTGCTCGGCTCCGAGCCGGTAGTTCACCGGCACCAGCGGAACCCCAGCCCGCGCCGCGGCGAACATGGCGACCGGGAACGCGGGACCGTTCACTGCGAGGTAGACCACTGAATCCGCGCCGGATTCGCGAATGGCGGCCGCGCCCGCCGCGGACATCTCACCGAGCCGCGCGGCGGTGATGCCGCCCTCGCGACGACCGATCACCACACGGTCGGAGAAACCGTCGATCGCCATGTCCAGCAGCATCGTCAAATTCATTCGAAACTCCAAAGATCGTGATCGAGCCGGCGGTCAGTCCGACGACGGCAGCGGCTTGGCCTGCTTGACCTCGAGCGGGCGGCCCGCGACCGCCAGCGACCCGTCGCCGGCCTTGGTGCACAGCACCTCGAGCCCGGCCTCGTCATCGACGTACCGCTTGCCCAGCAGTGTGCCACCGCGGTGCGCGTCATCGATGCCGCTGCCGTCGCCGAGACCCGCCTTGCCCACCACCATGTCCGCGCCACCACAGGTGAGCGCGACATCGCCCGTGGGCGCGCGCACGACGATGAGCGCGGTCGAGTCGGTGGTGCTCGCCAACGACTGGCCTACCTTCAGAATCACGGTGCCTCCATCTGTGCCTAGTGCGGACCGGGGTGCATAGCCGGTGGATAGTCCCAATGCTGGACCCATCCGTGGCCCCTGTCACATAGTTAAGATAGTACTATAAGTTATCGAAGCAAGACCCCATCCACACCTTTCGTGGAACCCACCCGCCGAACACCCGGACTCGAGGCTCGGCGGATCAGCGGACAGGAAGCGCATATGGAGATCAACGGTAAGAACGCGGTCGTCGTCGGCGGCGCCTCCGGTATGGGCAAGGCCAGCGCGCAGGCCCTCGCGGCCGCCGGCGCGAAGGTGGCCATCCTCGACCGGGAATCGAGTGACGGCAAGGCCATCGCCCAGGACATCGGCGGCATCTTCGAGCCCATCGACATCACCGATTTCGACGGAGCCGAAGCGGCCCTCGCGGCCGCCGTCGCCGAACTGGGCGGCCTGCACATCGCGGTCAACACCGCTGGCGGCGGCACCGCCAAGAAGACCCTCGGCCGCAGCGGTCCGCACGATCTCGAAACCTTCCGCCAGGTCGTCGATCTGAATCTGATCGCCACGTTCAACCTGAACCGGCTCCAGGCGTTCCACATGAGCAAGAACGAGCCCGAGGATTCCGAGCGCGGGGTCATCGTCAACACCTCGTCGATCGCGGCGTTCGAGGGGCAGATCGGCCAGGTCGCCTACACCGCATCCAAGGCCGGCATCGCCGGAATGGCCCTGGTCATGGCGCGTGACCTCGGCCCCCAGGGCATCCGGGTACTGGCCATCGCGCCGAGCCTGTTCGCCACCGGCGCCACCGCCGCGTTCACCGACGAGCAGGTCGCGCCGCTGGTGGCCGATGCCGCGTTCCCGAAGCGCATGGGGCGGCCGGAGGAGTACGCGAAACTCGCGCTCGCCATCGTCGACAACCAGATGCTGAACGGTCAATGCTTGCGCTTGGACGCCGGCCAGCGGTTCGCACCGCGCTGACCCGTCCACAACCAGCCAGGAGATTTCCATGCCGTTGGCATTGACCGACGACCACCTCGCCATCGCCGAGGCGGTCCGGTCCTTTCTGACCGAACAGCAGGCACACGCACTCGCGCGCCGATTCCTCGACGATCCCGAGACCGACGCCACCGAACTGTGGAAGCAGTTGGCCGGCCTCGGGTGGCTCGGGCTGCATCTGCCGACCGAATTCGGCGGCGACGCCTACGGCCTGCCCGAATTGGCGATCGTCGCCGAGGAACTCGGCGCCGTGGTGGCGCCGGTGCCGTTCGTCCCGACGGTCGTCGTCTCGTCGCTGCTCGCCGAATCCGGCACCGAGGCCGCGAAGAAGGCGTTGTTGCCGGGGTTCGCGGACGGTTCCGAGGTGGCGGGGCTCGGCCTGCGCGGCGACGTGAGCGCCGACGGTTCCGGGGCGTTGAGCGGCGGCGCCGGTCACGTGATCGGCGCGGGTGCGGCGACGCTGCTCGCGGTGCGCGTCGGAGGCGACATCGCACTGATTCGGTCGGATGCCGAAGGTGTCGACGCACAGCTCGTCGACGCGCTCGATTCCAGCCTGCAGATCCGCCGTGTCGCCTTGCGTGGCGTCACCCCGGAGGCAGTCCTGTCCGGCACGGCGGCGACTGCCGCCCGGACCGCCCGCATTCTCGGTGCCGCCGAAGCGGCCGGCGGGGCGCGGGCCACACTCGAGCAGGCGCTGGCCTATGCGAAGGTGCGCGAGCAGTTCGGCCGTGCTATCGGCTCTTTCCAGGCGATCAAACATCACCTCGCCGATATGCTCGCCGGTTCCGAACTCGCGGTGGCCACGGCCTGGGATGCCGCACGGGCCGGCGCGCACGGCGAGCAGGGCGTGCTGACCGCGAATGTCGCGGGTGCGATCGCCTATGACGAATACGTGCGCAACGCGGAGAAGGGCCTGCAGATCCACGGCGGAATCGGCTTCACCTGGGAGCACGACTGCCACCGGTATCTGCGTCGCGCCCAGAGTATTCGAGCGCTGTTCGGTGCGGTGGACGTCGCCTTGGACGCCGTCTATGCCGATGCCGTAGCGGGAGTGCGGCGCGAGTACGCCGTCGATCTGCCGCCGGAGGCCGACGAGTTCCGCAGCGCGGCAGCCGCGTTCGTCACCGGACTGAACGCCGCGCCGGAGTCCGAGCGACGCCGGATGCTGGTCGACTCCGGTTATCTGATGCCGCACTGGCGCAAGCCTTTCGGCCGTGAGGCCGGCCCGATCGAACAGCTCGTCATCGACGAGGAGTTCGCGGAGGTGGACATGCCGAATCTGGGCATCGGCGCCTGGGTGACGCTGACCCTGAGTCAGCACGGCACGCCCGAGCAGATCGAGCGGTGGATCCGGGCTAGCTTGCTCGGCGAATTGGTGTGGTGCCAGTTGTTCTCCGAACCCGGTGCGGGTTCGGACGCCGCCGCGGTGAGCACCCGGGGCGTGCGGGTCGACGGCGGCTGGCGGGTCACCGGGCAGAAGGTGTGGACCTCGAACGCGCAGAACTGCAATCGCGGTCTGGCCACTATCCGGACCGACCGGAACGCACCCAAGCACAAGGGAATCACGGCCGTGGTGATCGACCTCGGGGCGCCCGGTGTGCAGGTCCGCCCGCTGCGGGAGATCACCGGGGACGCGGTGTTCAACGAGGTGTTCTTCGACGATGTCTTCGTGCCCGACTCCGACGTCGTCGGCGAGGTGAACAACGGCTGGACCGTGGCACGGGCGACCCTCGGCAACGAGCGCGTCTCCATCGGCGGCATGTCGCACGGCCGGACCCCCTTCGATCTGATCGACCTGGTCCACATCGCCGGCGACGAGCTCGCCGCCGAGCGCGAGGTGGCGGGCCTGCTCGCCATGGAGCAGGCCTTGCAGGTGCTGAATCTGCGGCATGTCGCCCGTGCCGTCACGGGCGCGGCACCGGGTCCGGAGGGCAGCGTGACCAAGATGCTGTCGGCCGAGCATTTACAGCACACCGCCGAGGCGGGCATGCGGCTCGCGGGTGAGGCCGCGGTGGTCGGGCAGCTTCCCGAGGTGAGTCGCGACTACCTGTTCGGGCGGGCGCACACCATCGCGGGTGGTACCTCCGAGATCAATCGCAACGTGATCGCCGAGCGGCTGCTGGGACTGCCCCGGGAACAGAGCGCCCGCTGATCCCTGCTGCGATAAACCAGGGCCCCCGCGTCATTCGATGCGGGGGCCTCGGTCGCGAATGCCGGCCTCTGTCGCGGGCGCCGCCGATTCACAACAAGTATTACCTAGTTATATACTTAACAGATGTCCACCACTTTGGAGATCGGTGTAGTCGACCCCACCGACGGCCGGCGCCCACCACTCGGGCGCATCCTCGAACTCGAGGAAGTCGACACCGACCTCTACCTCGGCCGCTCCTACAATGACGCCGCTCTGCGCATCTACGGCGGCCAGGCCGTCGCACAGGCTCTCATCGCCGCGGGCCGGACGGTGCAGGCGCAGCGCCGCACCCATTCACTGCACGGCCATTTCATCCACCCCGGCAATCCGCAGGCACCGGTGCTCTACCACGTCGAAAGAGTCCGCGACGGTGGAAGTTTCACGACTCGATCGGTGCGAGCCACCCAGGGCGGGACGACCATTTTTGTGCTGACCGCCTCTTTCCAGCGACCCGAACAGGGGTTCTCACACCAGGCTCTGGAGACCACCGCACCGGCGCCCGAAAAGCTGCCGGCGTTCGAGGACTCGATCGACCCTGCCGAGGCCACCTGGTTGCCACAGTTGCGAGCGAACGTCGCGGTCGACTTCCGATTCCCGGAGGAGTATCCGCGAATCGCCAACGCGCGGGGCGAATCCCGGCCGCCACGCCAGCGCGCCTGGGTCCGCACCGGCGCGCGACTCGCCGACGACCCGCTGATCCAGGCGGCGGGCTTCGCCTACACCTCGGATCTGTTCCTGCTGTCGTCGGCCCTCCCGCCGCATGCCGTCACCATCGACGAGCCCGGCATGCAACTCGCCAGCCTCGACCATTCCGTCTGGTTCCATCAGGACTTCCGCGCCGACGAATGGCACCTCTACGAGCAGGAAGGAATCTGGACCGGAGGTGCCCGCGGACTCGCCCGCGGCCACCTCTACGACCGCGACGGCGTCCTGGTGGCCAGCACGATGCAAGAAGGACTGCTGCGACTGCGAAAATAGCCCGCGGGCAGCAGATACCCGAGATTCTCAGCCGCGCTGCGCGTTCCGATTCTGCGCACGCCCCCGGTCGATCACGGCATCGCGGCGTTCGGCCACCGCGGACGGATCGAACTTCGCCACCCAGGCCCGCGATGTCGCATCCTCGACGGCCAGCGCGGGATCGAGGAGATGGGCTTCAGCGCGCCGGTACGACTCGAGCAGGGTCCGGACGCCGTTCTGGTCGTTTCCGATCACCGAGACCGCCACTTCCATTGCGGTCGGCAGCAACTGGTCGTGCGCGACCACCTCGGTCACCAGGCCAACGCGCAGTGCCGTGGCGGCATCGACGAAGTCGCCCGACAGGCTCATCCGGCGAGCGAAGCCGCGCCCGACCGCGGCGGGCAGCCGGGAGGTCAGACCCCAGCCGGGCAACACTCCGACACGGGCGTGCGTGTCGGCGAACCGGGCGCGCTCGGAGGCGATGAGGAAGTCGCAAGCCAGCGCCAACTCCAGACCGCCGGTGATGGCCGCCCCGTTGATCGCCCCGATCACCGGCTTCGACAGCGGACGCCAGGGATGACCGACGGGAATGTCCGCCGCAGCGATCCGGGCGGCGTTGTCCCCGGTCGCGCCGAGCTCACGCAGATCCAGGCCCGCGCAGAACGCCGGATCGGCGCCGGTCAGGATGACCACGTCCACGCGATCGTCGCCGTCCGCCGCGGCGAGTTCGCGTCGCAATGCCTCGATCAGATGACTGGTCAATGCGTTTCGCCGTTCGGGCCAGCGCAGCGTGACGATGGCGGCGTGTGCGGACCTGTCGATCGTTACGCCCATTGATTCTCCTCGCCGGAGCGTGCGTGCCACGGGAGGCATGGCCGCTCCTCAGGTAGATAGATAACCTAGATTAACAAGTCGCGTAGAATGGTGGCGGGAATCCGGCCGCGAACTCGATGAGGAGTGCACATGACCCGCGCCGAAGTGTCGAAGGGGCTGATGCTGCTCACCGAACAGCGTGGCGGGGTTCGCATCCTCACGCTGCATCGCCCGGCCGCGCGAAACGCATTGACCAGTCATCTGATCGAGGCATTGCGACGCGAACTCGCCGCGGCGGACGGCGACGATCGCGTGGACGTGGTCATCCTGACCGACAG
>NZ_LZMK01000269.1:0-823 GCF_001665865.1 Nocardia sp. 852002-20019_SCH5090214
TGTTCTGGGCGAGCCCGGCGTGCCCGGAATGGACGGACGCGAAGGGACAGAAACGCTACTTCGACCAGAGCAACCAGTACCGGTTCGACGAGGAACTCGGCATCGTCGAGGATCCGGCGTCCGGGCGCAGCCGGGCGCTGGTCGAGCAGATTCCCCGGTATCTGCGTGCGATGGCCGCGCGCGGCAAGCCGGTGCTGGCCGGGGTGATGGAAAACGTCGTGCAGTGCTGGAAGTGGGACGACCGGCATCGGTGGCTGCGCGAGATCCAGGACCTCGGTTACGAGACCCGGGTCATCGCCCTGAATTCCGCGCACGTGCTGCCGCGCACCTGCCTGCCGGTGCCGCAGTCCCGCGACCGGCTCTACATCGCGTACTGGCTCAAATCGCTGGGGCGGCGCCCGGATTGGGACAAGTGGCTGCGCCCGAAGGCATGGTGCCCGAGCTGCGAGCAGGTCGTGGACGCGATCCAGTCGTGGAAGAAGCCCGGCACGCAGATGGGCCGCTACGGCGTGCGTCACGGCCAGTACGTCTACCGGTGCCCGTCGAAGGCGTGCCGGTACGCGATCGCCGAGCCGATCACCACACCGGCGTCGGTGGCCATCGACTGGAGCCTGCCGCCCGGGGACCGCATCGGTGACCGGGACGAACCCCTCGCCGACAACACCCTCGAACGGATCCGGATCGGGATCGAGAAGTTCGTGGGCGCGGCGATGCTCACCCCGGCCGGCGGGACCTGGCGCACCGAGGCGACCAGTCTCGGCGAGCCGATGCCCACTCGCACCACACGCGAGACCGACGCGCTGGTGGTGCCGCCACTGGTGGT
>NZ_LZMK01000270.1:0-52569 GCF_001665865.1 Nocardia sp. 852002-20019_SCH5090214
TCACGCTACCGACCACCGAAGCGTCACCAGGCAAAACATCAACCAGCAACTTGACGAAAACCATAGGGACACCCCCCCGCGCTCATCGAAACACCTTCCATCTTGACTACATCCGTGTCCTGCATCAGGATTCCTTGTGGACACAATCGTTGTCAACAGCGCCGAGACGTGCCCCCGATCAACGGAGACGGAAACGATGACAGACAAGAACCCCGCTCAGCACCCCGCCTCGAACTACAGCCCGGAGAAATTCGAGCAGGCGATGGACCGCAGGATGCTGAAGAAGGCCCCTCCGAAACTCTTCCGCGGCAACCGCTCTCAGGCCGAGCGGGTCTTCACCGAGGACGAGCTCAACGCCAACGCGCGCACGTGGTTCCAGCAGTTCGAAGAGCAGATCGGCTTCTACGAGAAGCTCGGCCACGACCTGCAGTGGGTGGTCGACTGGACCAAGAAATGGTGGTGGTCGTGGCTGGTCCGCGACTTCGACGTCGTAGCCGAGCTCTGCACCCGGGACGTGACCTACAAGGACCCGGTGTCCTTCGGTAAGACCTTGGTCGGCCTGCAGGAGTTCATCGACTACAACGTCGCGTTCTTCGACGCCATCCCCGACTGGCGCTACGACCCGCTGCCGGGCGAATCCTTCCTTCAGGTCAACCCCGACGGCACCGTGCAGATGATGGTCCGCTACCTCGGCACCGGACACTGGGACGGCCCCCTCAAGGTGTACCCCTTCGACGAGACCGCCGCATCATTGCCCGGCAACGGCGCTTTCATGCAGTGCTCGGCAGTGGACCGCTACTACTGGAACGCCGATCACATGCTGTACAAGGGCGAAACCCTGTGGGACGCCTTCGAAGGACTGCAGGGATCCGGAGTCTTCCCGGAGGCCGGTTCGCTGCCGTTCAAGCTGCTCATGAACGCCCTCAGAGTTCCCAACACGGCCGCCCGGTTGCGCCGCAGTCTTCCCGGCGTGCACTGATCGAGCGTGCGGGCGCGCGTCCACCTCATGCTCCGTGCGCAGTCGCCCACACCGTGCTCGACCTCCACTTTCACGTGGCTCATGGCGAGACCAACCCGAGAGACCCAGCCGGAGAACAGCTCCGGCGTCGATCTCCTCAGCGAAACCGAGATGAAGCGTGCCGATCGAGAAGCATGTCACCTACTGCCGAATCTGCGAGCCCCTCTGCGGCCTGATCGCCACCGTCGAAGACGGCCGGCTCCAGTCGCTCAGGCCTGATCCCGACCATCCGCTCTCCCGGGGGCAGGCCTGTCCCAAGGGCATCGCCTTCACCGATATCCAGAACGACCCCGACCGGGTGCTGCACCCACTGAAGCGCAACGCGGCGGGCGAGTTCGAACGGGTCGCCTGGGAGCAGGCGCTCGACGACATCGCCTCGCGGCTGCGCGGGATCCCGCACGACGAGATCGGAATCTACTTCGGGAATCCGGCCGCCTTCTCCTACTCCCACGCCCTGTGGGCGATCGGCTTCGCCAAGGGGCTCGGGACCAAGCATCTGTACGGCCCGGGTTCCCAAGACACGAACAGCCGTTTCGTGGCCAGCAGCCTGCTCTACGGCAGCGTGGTCCAGCTGCCGTTCCCGGACCTGCCCCGCACCGACTTCCTGCTGATGGTGGGGGCCAACCCGCTCGTCTCCCACGGCAGCGCCGTCTGCGCCCCGCGCATCAAGGACCACCTCTCCGCGATCGTGCGGCGTGGCGGGCGGGTCGTCGTGGTCGACCCGCGACGCACCGAGACCGCGCGCGCCTACGAGCACCTGGCCGTGCGCCCCGACGGCGATGCCTGGCTGCTGCTGTCGCTGCTACACGTCGTATTCGCCGAGGGCCTGGCCGACGAGGCGGCGATCGCCCGCCAGTCGACGGGGATCGACCTGATCCGCACGGCGGCCGCTGCGTACTCCCCGGAGGACACCGAGGCGATCACCGGCGTCCCCGCCGACGATGTCCGCCGCGTCGCCCGCGACTTCGCCGCGGCGCGCAGCGCGGTGGCCTACGGACGCACCGGATCCTGCCTGGGGCGCAATGCCACCCTGGTGTGCTTCCTGATCGACGTGCTCACGCTGGTCACCGGCAATCTCGACCGGGCGGGAGGCGCGCTGTTCTCGCGTGGCGTCATCCCCGCCGAGGACATCGCCGAGCGCGCCGGTATGGCGAGCTACGCCGGCGCGAAGTCGAGGCTGGGCGGCTTCCCCGATGTGCTCGGCGCCTTCCCGGCCGCGCTCATGGCCGACGAGATCACCACACCGGGCAAGGGACGGATGCGCGCGCTCATCGTGACCGCCGGCAACCCGGTCCTGTCGGTACCCGACGGCAAGGCCCTCTCCGAGGCGTTCGGCCGGCTCGATCTGATGGTGTCGATCGACATCTATGTCAACGAGACCAACCGGCACGCCGACTACGTCCTGCCCGCCACCACGTGGCTCGAGCGCGAGGACTACCCCATCGGCGTCTCCTCCGCTGCGCCCACGACATTCATCCAGGCCACCGAGGCCGTCGTCCCGGCCTATGGTGAGGCCCGGCCCGACTGGCAGATCATCGACGACATCGCCCGCCGCGCCGGCATCGGCATGTTCCATATCGGTCCGCTGCGTCGCCTGGCCGGCCTGACCACCAAGGTCCCGATCCGGCTCACGCCGCGGCCGATGATCGAGACCCTCCTCCGCCTGGGTTCGTACGGCGACCGGTTCGGCCTGCGCCGTGGTGGCCTCAACCCGCGGAAGCTGCGGGAGAATCCGCACGGCATCGTGCTCAGCGAGCATGCCGCGACCGGCCGGATCAATGATGCTGTGCGCCACCGCAACCGGAAGGTCCGGCTCGACCCACCCGAGATCGCCGCCGAGCTCGCCCGGCTCACGCCGTATGTCGACGCCGACTTCCCGCTCAAGCTGATCGGCATGCGCGAGCTTCGCTCCCACAATTCCTGGCAGCACAACGCGCCCACCTTGATGAAGGGTAAGCGCCGGCACGCCGCCCGGATCAATCCCGCCGACGCGTCGGCGGCCGGCATCGTCGACGGCGCGCCCGTGCGCATCCGCTCCCGCTACGGAGAGATCGAGACGGTGGCGCTGCTCACCGACGAGGTCGGGCCGGGCACCGTCGCCGTGCCCCATGGGTGGGGACATGAGGGCGGCTCGTGGAAATTGGCCAACAAGTCCGGCGGCGCCAACGTGAACCAGCTGATGTCGACGGCCATCGAGGACATCGAGCGGCTCGCGGGCATGGCTCACCTCAACGGTGTGCCGGTGGTCGTGGAGGCCGGTGAGGACCGGCGCGAGCGCTGAGCTCGGCGAAATCCTCTGCGCCGCAGAGGATCACCGATCAGCGCACGCCACCGGCCGAGCGAGTTTCCGGGGGGAGGCCGGTTCAGGCGCCTTCTGTATCGACCGCCGACCGCACCGGCCCCTCACCCGTCAACGACGCCTCGCGATCATCCGGATCCCCTCCCTGGGACGCAGCGTGAAGGTGGTCTCCGCCTCCACCCGGTGTCCCGGAACGAGGTCGAAGACATAACTCTGGCTCAGCATCGCCGTGAGCATGACGGCCTCGAGCAGGGCGAAGTTGCGGCCGATGCAGATGCGCTTGCCGCCGCCGAACGGCAGATACGACGACCGCGGACGATCCCGATCAGCACCCGGCAGGAACCGTGACGGATCGAAGCGCTCGGGTTCGGGCCAGAAGCGCGGGTCCCGGTGAACATGCTCGATCACGATGGCGACCGTCTCGCCGGCCTCGACCGGATGCCCGCCGATGACGTCGTCCTCGACCGCTTGACGAGTGATCATCCACACCGGCGGGAAGATTCTCATCGCCTCTTCCAGGCACGCTGTCGTCCACTGCAGCTTGGGCACGTCTTCCAAGGTGACCACGCGCTTCTGCAGGACGGAGTCGACTTCGTCCAACATCCGCTGCCGCGCATCGGGATTCGACGCCAGCAGGTACCACAGCCAGCACATCGCGTTCGCGGTGGTTTCGTAGCCGGTCAGCATGAACGAAATCGCCTCGGCCCGAGTGCGTTCGGGAGTCAGCGGACCCTCGTCGTCGGCGACATCCAGCAGCAGGTTGAGCAGATCCGGCGAGTCGGAAGGGTTTTCCATGCGCTCGCGCAGGACTTTGTCGGCCGCACCGTCGATCACCCGGGCGACGCGCTGGAAGCGGCTGAACGGCGGCGGCGTCGGAATCCTGCGGCTGTGCATCACCTTCCACGCGGCCCTGGACATCCACTGCGGCGGGTCGACCAGGAAGAAGATCCGCGACAGCCAGGTCCCCTTGCGCAATCCGTCGGTGATCAGCTCCGCGGTGTCGTCGCCGAAATAGCCGCGGAAGCTCTGGCTGAACAGCGAATGGCCCGCGACCTCCAGCGTCAGGTCGGTCATCAGTCCGACCATCTCGATCTCGCTGCCGTCGGGCCGCTCGTCCAGGGCTTCGCAGAAATCGAGCGTCGTACCCACCATCAGCGGCAACAGCGCGTCGACGTGGCGCTTGGTGAACTTGGGGTTGATCATCTTGCGGTGCCGCGACCAGGAGGGGTCGTCATCGGTGAACAGGCTGAGTCCCAGCACGCCCCGCAGCGGCTCGTAATCCGGCGACTTCGGATAGTTCTCCCGGTGCCGGTGCAGGACGTGGTCGATGTCGTCGGGGTGCTGAATGGACACCCAGCGCCGCTGTCCGATGCGCCACCGTGCGAAATCGTGGCCCTCGAGCCGCGCGACCATGCCGTCCTCGCGCCCGAACCCCTTGCGCAGGACGTCACCGGTCATGGCGAGAGTGCCGAACCGCGTCACGGGCACCACCGCTCGTTCGGCCTGCCGCGGTGCTCCCCCACCGTGATCCACTGGACACACCGGCGACTTCGTTGTCGGCTCCGCGCTCATCGAATCTCTCCTCCATCTTGACTACAACCGTGTCCTGTATCAATATCGCTTGTGGACACAAACGTTGTCAACACGACCGCAGATACGCCCCGGCCGATCAACGGAGACGGAAACGATGGCAGATAAGAGCACCGCCCAGCGCCCTACCTCGAACTATTCCGAGGAGAAGTTCCAACGGGCACTGAAGAAGCGGCGCTGGCGGCAGCCGGCGCCGGAATTCGTCACCGGCAATCGCGGCGAGCCGGTGCGCTCGAGGTCCGAGGATCAACTGACCGCCGACGCGGTGCAATGGTTCGCCGAGTTCGAAGCGAAACTGGCGTTCTACGAGAAGCTGGGGGTCGAGCTGAGCTGGTTGCTCGAGTGGACCAAGAAGTACTGGTGGAGCTGGCTGGAACGCGATATGAGCATCAACCACGAGCTCTACGCACCGGACGTGCGATGGAAGGATGTTTCCTCGTTCGGCCGGACCATGGTCGGGATCGACGAGTTCGTGAAATACAACTTCTGCTTCTTCGACGCCATTCCGGACTGGCGTTACGACCCGATTCCGGGGCAGGTGTATCTCGACGTCACACCGGAAGGACAGGTGCGCTTCGCGGTCCGCTACGTCGGCAGCGGGCATTGGGACGGCCCGCTGCGGCTGTACCCGTACGACGACACGGCCCCGGCGATCCCCGGCACCGGCCGATTCGTCCAGGTCTCGGCCGTGGATCGCTACCACTTCGACAGCTCCGGTCGCATGTTCGAGGGGGAAACGCTGTTCGACATTCTGGATGGACTGCAGTCCTCGATGCTGCTGCCTCGCGACGACAGCTGGCAGTTCCACGCCCTGATGCGTACCGCCGCAGCAGGCGCGACGGTACGAAAGACGCTGGGCCGGTTGGGCACTGGGCGGTAGCCCACCACTGCGAACACGCGGGGCGGGTGACCGCATGCGGCCACGCCGGTATCGGTCACCCAGCCGCGCAGTGTCCGAACGACCGGACCACCCGGCGCGGCCGCCGCGGACACGGCCCCGTCATGAACGCGCGACCTTCGACAGCGTTCGGGCGCGCTACCAGACCGTGTGCAGACAGGTTTCGGCCACCGCGGACAGGATGTCGATCTGATCGTCTCTGCTCAATCCGCTGTCGTATGTCACAGACGATTGGATCGCCGCGATAGCGGCGTAGACCAGGGCTCGGGCCGCGGACTCGCTGAGTTCGGGCCGCAATTCCAGCAGCGTCGTCGTCCAGTCCTCGTTGTAGCGCCGCTGCATTCTGCGCAGGCGCCGCGCGTCCTCGGGCTGCAACGCATTCGACTCGTGGCGGTAGAGCTGGACGTGGCGGCGACGATCCAGGCAGAACTCGATCTGACTGCGGATCAGCCGGCGCATCGTCACCGCGCTGTCGGCGCCTTCGGCCAGGATGTCGTCGGCATCGGCCAGCAGTTGCGTCATCGCATCCTCGAGCAGCGATATGAGAACGGCGTACTTGCTCGAGAAGTGGCGATAGATGCCGGAGCCGACGATGCCCGCGGCCTGACCGACTTCGGCCAGGCTGACGGTGTGAAAGCCGTTGGCCGCGAACAGATCCGCGGCAGCGTCGAGAATTTTCGAGGCTCGTTCGGGGTCGCGGACCCGAGTCGCGGGTTCGTTGTCGACGCGCACGGTGGTGAGCTTGGCGCCCCGCGTCCTGCCGGCGTCAGCCACGACGCCCGTCCAGAAGAGACTCGGGAATCTCGACGAACCGGGAGCGAACGTATTCGCCCAAACCCTTCGCCTGCGGGTCCGGACGCGTGGACGCGGCGACGCCGTCGCCGAGCAGGCCGACGATCACGAAGTTGAGCGCGCGCAGGTTCGCAAGCTCGTAGCGGCGCACCTCGAGGCCCGCCGCCTCCGGGACCAACTCGCGGAAGCGCTCGACGTCGAGCCATGACGTGAGCCAGGAGTACACGTCGTCGTCTCGTGTCCACAGACCCACGTTCGCGTTGCCGCCCTTGTCGCCGGAACGCGCCCCGGCCACCATTCCGAGCGGCACGCGGCGGGTGGGGCCCGCCGGTACCTCGCGGGGCCGCGGTCGGTCGGTGGAAGTCGTTGCGCCGCAAGAGGAGTAGCCCAGGGGCGGATCCGCGATCACGTGACCGGTGCCGTCCGGAAGGGTGACGCGATGCTCGACGAGGTCGCGGCGGACCAACGTGGGCCAGTAGACGCCGAACGCACTGGCGGCTGTGGGCGGCGTGGTGGTGTGCAGACCGGGGTAGCCGCCGACCGCCATGGCGGTCGCGACGCCGGAGAACGCGCGACCGGCCACCCGCTCGTCGGAGCTCTTGACACTGACCCGCAGATGCGCCGTGGCCTCGGCGTTCTTGGCGGCATCGGTGTGATCGAACCGCAGCAGGTCGACGTCGACGGCGTCGAACCGGTCTTCGCCGCCGATGAGTTCGAACATCTGCCGGCGCGCCCAACGCGCCTTTGCCTCGATGTCGAGCCCGGTGATCACGAAGGTCATCGTATTCCGGTACCCGCCGAGGAAGTTCATCGCCACCTTGAGCCGGTCGGGTGGCGCCGACCCGCGGACGCCGCTGATCGATACCCGGTCCGGCCCCTGCTGTGTCAGTTCGACGGTGTCGAAATGGGATACGGCGTCCGGCCCGAGATAGGCGGGCGCGCCGATCTCGTAGAGCAACTGGGCGATGACCGTGCCCGTCGACACCATCCCGCCGGTGCCGGGGTGCTTGGTGATCACCGACGAGCCGTCGGCAGCGACTTCCGCGAGCGGAAATCCGGGATAGCGCCGATCGGTTATCTCCTCGTAAAACGGATAGTTGCCGCCACACGCCTGCGGACCGCACTCGATCACGTGGCCCGCCGCCATCGCACCCGCGATCCGGTCGAAGTCGTCCGGCGCCCAGTCGTGCCACCACGCCGCCGGACCCGAAACCAGAGCCGCGTCGGTGACCCTTCCGGTCACCACCACATCCGCTCCCGCCCGCAGCGCGGCCGTGATGCCCCAGCCACCGAGGTAGGCGTTGGCCGTCACCGGGGCATCGGTGCGATCGGCCAGCGGTCTGCCGGTGTCCAGGTGCGTGAAATCCGCACCGGCCGAACGCATGTCATCGAGCCGACCGGCGATGTCGTCGCCGTCGACGTAGGCGATCTTCGGAGAAAGCCCCAACGTCGCGGCGAGCGTGCCTATCTCGTCGGCCAGCACCGCGGGAGCCAGCCCACCGGCGTTCGCGACGATCCGGATGCCACGGTCCAGACATGTTCCCAATACCTCCTCCACCTGCGTGAGGAAGGTTTTCGCGTAGCCTCCGGACGGATCTCTGTGACGCGCCCGGTAGAGAATGAACATGGTGAGTTCGGCGAGATAGTCGCCGGTGAGTACGTCGATCGGGCCGCCCTCGACCATATCCCGTGCCGCCGAGAGGGTGTCACCGTAGAAGCCCGAGCAGTTGGCGATCCGGACGGCGCGCCGTGGCCGGTGGGCAGCGTGCTCCGGTCGCGGTGCCGAAGTGTGGTCCATGTGCACTCCCATCAGCCTCGGGTCGCATCCGCTGCCGGCGCTCGACCGGGTCCGGGCGGCCCGGCGAATATTTGCGCCAGACCGGCGTACTCCGTCGCCACGGGACCTGCGACGGTCAATCCGAGGTCGTCGCGGTGCCGGCGCTGGGTGACCAGCAGGCAGAAGTCCAGTGCCGACCCGCAGATCCGGTCGGCGGCGTCGTCCGGTCCCCACTGCCACCGCGCTCCGCCCGGTCCGTCGAGTTCGAGCCGCAGCTGTCGCTCGGGCTTCGGGCGGCCGTGCACGACGAAACTCCATGCGACCGTGGCATATCCGAGATGCGCGATATGGCGAAGCCGCGCACTGGTCACCGGCGGCAGCCCCAAGGTGTCGCGGATGTCCAGGCCGTGGGCCCACGTCTCCATCAGGCGCGCGGTCAGCGAGCTGGCAGCGCTCATCGGGGGGCCGAACCATGGGAGTTTCTGCGACGGATCGGCCTGGGCCATCGTCGTCAGGAGTTTGTCCCGTGCGCCGGCGAACCAGGTCAGCAGCTCGGCACCGGTCCGGTCGCGATATCGCGCCGCTACGTATTCGGCGAAATCCTCACCGCGCGCGACCAGTTCGTCCGCCTCCACCCGAAAGCGTTCCGGGTCGGTTGCCGCGAGGGTTGCCGCGTCGTCGAAGTAGGCGAGATGGCTGACCTGGTCGGCGATCGTCCAGCCGGTTGCCGGGGTGGCGAGACGCCATTGATCCGGGCCGAGGGCTTCCAGTACGTCGAGCACTACCGCGCCCTCCGCGCGCAAATCCTCACAAAGAACCGTCGAATCCACACTCATCAGTGGCCCTTCTCCTCGATGACGGCGAGCACCGCGCCGCCTTCGACCGTGGATCCGACCTCGATCGGCAGGCTGGTCACCAGACCGTCGTAGGGCGCGGTGACCGTGTGCTCCATCTTCATGGCTTCCAGCACCACCACGACAGCGCCCGCCGCGACCGGATCCCCCACGTCGACGGCCGTCCGGATCACGGTGGCGTGCATCGGGGCGAGCAGCGATCCCGCCTCCTGCGTATCGGCGGGGTCGGTGAACCGGGGTGATTCGATCAGCGTCGACGAGCCCAGTCCGCTGTCGACGTATTCGGTGTCGGCCACGCGAGACGATCGCACCACGGTCCGCACACCGTCGACGCTGAGATCGATTCGCCCACAGTCACAGTCGTGTACCACGACCGTGTGTTCGTCGTCGTCGACGCTGACCACACCGCGCCGCAGGTCGTAGGCGATGCGGTGTTCGGCATCGTCGTCGGTTCGAAACGCCGCCCAGGCGGCGCTGCTCGGCACATTGCGCCATCCGGCCGGCAGCTGAGGCAATATGCCGACGCCGCCTCTCCGGCGCGCCGCTCCGATCAGGGCAGCGGCGATCAGGTGCACGACTTCGGCACGTGGGTCGTTGCTGCGACTCATGGCGACATGGTCGTGGCGGTCCAGATAGCCGGTGTCGATCGCACCGGCCCGGAATTCGGGCTCGCGCAGGATCGATACCAGCAGTTGACGATTCGTGGTCACACCATGCACAACCGTCTCCGCCAGCGCCCGGCCCAGGCGGCGCACCGCCTGCTCACGATCGGCTCCGTGCGCGATGACCTTCGCGAGCATCGGGTCGTAGTGCACGCCGACCCGCGAGCCGGAGCGGATACCGGAGTCGACCCGGATTCCCGGCAGGTCGGGCACCTCGAAGCGGTGCACCGTGCCGGTCGAGGGCAGATAGCCCGCCGCTACATCCTCCGCGTAGAGCCGCACTTCCACCGCGTGTCCGCGCAGCGTCGGCGAAAGTACTTCGGGCGGTAGCGGTTTGCCTTCGGCGACCAGCAGCTGCGCGCGGACCAGGTCGGTCCCGGTCACCGCCTCGGTGACGGGGTGCTCGACCTGCAGACGGGTGTTGACTTCCAGGAAATAGAAGTCGCCGGCCGGATCCATGACGAATTCGACGGTCCCCGCACCTCGGTACCCGATGGCGCGCGCCGCGTCGACCGCGGCGCTACCGAGTTTGTCGCGCAGGCTCTCGTCGACTGCCGACGAGGGCGCCTCCTCGATGATCTTCTGGTAGCGACGCTGGATCGAGCACTCGCGCTCGAACAGGTGCACCGTATTGCCGTGATCGTCGGCGAAGACCTGGACTTCGATATGCCGCGGCCGCTCGACGTAGTGCTCGAGAAAGACCGCACCGTTGCCGAAAGCGGAAGCGGCTTCGCTCTGGGCGCGTTCGACGGCTTCCGGCAGCGACCCGAGCTCACGGACGATGCGCATGCCGCGGCCGCCACCCCCGTATGAGGCTTTCACCAGCAGCGGCAATTCCAGCGCCGCGGCGGCCTCCAGGAGTGGGCGGCCCCCGACCGTCCCGTCGGAGTCGACCACGAGGCCGTTGAGCACCGGTACTCCGGCGGCGGCCATCAGCTCCTTGGCCGCCGTTTTCGAACCCATCGTCTCGATGGCCTCGGGCGGCGGGCCGACGAACACGATCCCCGCCTCGGCGCAGGAACGCGCGAATTCCGCGTTCTCCGAGAGGAACCCGTATCCGGGATGGATGGCATCGGCGCCGGTCCGCTGCGCCGCGCGGATGATGAGATCGCCGCGAAGATAGGTGTCCGCCGGCGCCGAGCCGGGGAGAGCCACGGCCTCGTCGGCGAGCGTGACGAACGGTGCCGCCGCATCGGCGTCGGAGTAGACCGCGACCGTCGCGATATCCATATCGCGGGCGGTACGGATCACGCGCTCGGCGATTTCCGCGCGATTGGCGATGAGAAGTTTGTGAATCATGTGCTCACATCCTGAAGACGCCGTAGCCACGGCGGCCCTCAACCGGTCCGGAATGCGCAGCCGACAGTGCGATACCGAGTACAGTTCGCGTGTCGCGTGGGTCCAGGACGCCGTCGTCGTAGACCTTGCCGCTGATGAAGAAGGAATGTGATTCCGCGGCAATCTGCGCTTCGATCTCCTGGCGTCGACGCGTATCCGCTTGTTCGTCGAACTCTCGTCCCGAACTCGCCGCCGCGGCCTTGCCGACGATCGAGAGCACTCCCGCCAATTGGGCCGCGCCCATCACCGCGAGTTTGGCGCCGACCCAGGCGAACATGAACCGGGGACCATAGGCCCGGCCGGACATGCCGTAGTTGCCCGCCCCGAACGAGGCGGCCATGTTGATGGTGAAATGCGGGACCGTGCTGTTGGTGACGGCGTTGATCATCTTCGCGCCGTCTTTGATGATGCCGCGTTGCTCGTAGGTGGTCCCCACCATGTATCCGGTGGTGTTCTGCAGGAAGACCAGCGGGGTGTCGGTCTGGTTGGCCAGCAGGATGAACTCGGTGGCCTTCTCCGCTTCCTCGCTGAACAGAACGCCGTTGGCGTTGGCCAGGATTCCGACGGGAAATCCGTGGATGGATGCCCACCCGGTGACCAGGCTCGTGCCGTACTCGGGCTTGTACTCACCGAAGCGTGAGCCGTCCACGACGCGAGCGATGACTTCGCGCGGGTCGAACGGCACCCGGAAGTCCGCGGGCGCGATGCCGAGAAGTTCCTCGCAATCGTAGAGCGGTGGGTCGGCGGGCAACGTCGGTCCGGGACCCCGCTTGCGCCAATTGAGTTCGGAGACGATCCGGCGGCCGATGCGGATGGCGTCGTGCTCGTCCACCGCGAAATGGTCGGCGAGGCCGGACACGCGGGCATGCATCGCGGCGCCGCCGAGATCCTCGTCGTCGGCGTCCTCGCCGGTCGCCATCTTCACCAGCGGCGGGCCGCCGAGGAACACCTTCGCCTGCTGGTCGACGAGGACGGCGTGATCACACATGCCCGGCACGTACGCGCCGCCGGCGGTGGAGTTGCCGAAAACCAATGCGATCGTGGGGATTCCGCGGGCCGACAGGTCACTGAGGTCGTGGAAGATCTGACCGGCCTGAACGAACAGATTGGCCTGGTTGGGCAGGTCGGCGCCGCCCGATTCCACCAGATTGATCACCGGAAGGCGGTTGGTGCGCGCGATGTCGAGCGCACGCAACGTCTTCTTCAACGACCACGGGTTCATCGCACCGCTGCGCACGGTCGGGTCGTGCGCGATGATCGCCACCTCGACGCCTGCGACGACTCCGATACCGGTGACGACACTCGCACCGGTGGTGAACTCGGTGCCCCAGGCGGCCAGGCTCGACAGCTCGAGGAAATGAGCATCGCGATCCAGTAGCAACTCGATGCGTTCGCGAGCGAGCAGCCGTCCACGTTCGTGGTGCCGGCGGATGTATCGTTCGCCGCCACCGGCACGTGCCAGATCGAGCTGGCTGTTCAACTCCGCGAGGTTGCGGAGCTGGGCCTCTCGATTGGCGGCGAAGGTTTCGGACGTGGTGTCGAGCCGAGAGCGAAGAGGACTGGTCTCGGACCGCGTGGTCGTGCTCATGTAGCTCCTTCTCCGACGCGGACGTGTACACCGCCACCGGTCCCCACAGTTAGTAAATTGAGATTCACTTCGACAGAAGTTAACACGGATTCAGCGGCCCACACAACAGGCCGTCTCCGCATCGCCGGCAGCTCTCCGCCGCTGTGACGACCCGGCTCTCGACAGCGGTAGCCGGACATCACCGGCGGCTGGAACGACGCACAACACCCTCATCGGCACGTCGAACGGCACATAATCCTCTCTCGTACAATAGAACTCGTTCAAGTGGCGAGGATCAGATGCCGAGCCCGTGTCGATTCGACAAGCCGGGCCGAGAACCAGGGGCGACACCGAGAGCCTCATCACGCTGTCCAAACCCGAGGGCCCGGCACCACGCTCGAGAACCGCAACGACCATTCACCAGAAGGAAGAGGTTTCTCCGCTTCCGAAGTGAATCGAGTCACAACTATACCTATTTGCCCAGCTCAGTCCCCATCGCTGTTACTCCGAGCGATGAGGTCTATCGTTTTTAGTGAATTCGAAGTAACTTACTATTCTGCGGACGACCGGACGGCGACGATGCCCGATCGGCCCCTCGCCGCCAGACCGCCCTCGCCGCGCCCACGCCGTCGACGTCGTCGTCGCCAGGCTCCGGACGAGGCGGCACATCCTCCACCGACCACATCGAAAAGCGCTGGCGCGCAACACCTTTACGGGGACCCAGCGAGTTCCGCCATACCGACTGCGAAGGAGCACTGATGGAATTCATCGAAACCGAACACGAGGCCGCGCTGCGTGCGGGCGTGGCCGCCGTAGTCCGGAAGTTCGGCGGTGACTACTACGCCGAGAAGGCCCGGACGGGCGAGCCCACCACCGAACTGTGGCAGGCGCTGGGCGATGCGGGTTTCATCGGTGTCAACCTGCCGGAGGAGTACGGCGGCGGCGCGGCAGGGCTCGCCGAACTCACGGTGGTGTGCGAGGAATCGGCCGCCGCCGGCTGTCCGCTGCTACTGCTGCTGGTATCCGCCGCGATCTGCGGTGAGGTGATCACCCGTTACGGCACCGATGAGCAGCGGGCGCGGTGGCTGCCGCCGCTTGCCGCGGGGCGAACCAAGATGGCCTTCGCGATCACCGAACCCGACGCCGGCTCCAATTCGCACCGCATCGCCACCAGCGCCGAACGCGACGGCGACGAGTGGGTGCTGCGCGGTACCAAGTACTACATCTCGGGCGTGGACGAAGCCGACGCGATCCTCGTGGTCACACGCACCGGAATCGATCCCCAGAGCGGACGTGGACGCCTGTCGCTGTTCATCGTGGACGCCGACGCGCCCAACCTGGTGTGCCAGCAGTTGCCGGTCGCCGCCCAGTTGCCCGAGAAACAGTTCACCCTGTTCTTCGACGGCGTCCGGGTCGGCGCCGATCGGCTCGTCGGAAGCGAAGGCGATGGATTCGTCCAGGTCTTCCATGGACTCAATCCCGAACGTATCGTCGGCGCGGCGCTGTGCGTCGGCATCGGGCGTTACGCACTGCAGCGAGCGGCCGACTACGCCCGCAACCGTTCCGTATGGGGCACTCCCATCGCGACTCATCAGGGTGTCTCACATGCCTTGGCGAAGGCCAAGATCGAGGTCGAGACTGCCGCACTGATCACCGCACGCGCCGCGTGGCTGCACGACCAGGGTCAACCCGCCGGCGAAGCGGCGAACATGGCCAAATACGCCGCGGCGGAAGCCGCACTGGCCGCCGTGGACGCGGCGATTCAGACCCACGGCGGCAACGGGATGTCGGTGGAGTACGGCTTGATCCCCCTCTGGGGTCTCGCGCGCCTGCTGCGCATCGCGCCGGTGAACCGCGAGATGGTCCTCAACTACATCGCCCAGCACAGCCTGGGCCTGCCGAAATCCTACTGACCCGGCCGTCGAGTCGAACCACACTCACCCCTCGATCCTGGAGCACACCGTGACGCGACCGTCCTCCTCCGATGCTCATCCACACCTGCTGGCCCCGTTGCGGCTCGGCCCGGTCACGCTGCCCAACCGCATGGTGATGGGCGCCATCCACACCCGCCTGGAAACCGTCGATCGGCCGGCGGAGCGACTGGCCGCCTTCTACGCCGAACGAGCCCGAGGCGGGATCGGCCTCATCATCACCGGCGCCTATTCGCCACATCCGGACGGCCGCTTCGACGCCCACGATTCCGGTGTCATCGACGACGCGCACGAGCTCGATACCCACCGTGCGGTATGCACCGCGGTGCACGATGCCGGCTCCTCGATCGTGCTGCAGCTCCTGCACGGCGGCCGCTACGCCAAGGTGCCCGAGTGTGTGGGCCCGTCCGCGCAACGCGCCGCTATCAACCGATACGCGCCACGGGTACTCGACACGGCGGAGATCTGGGAGATCATCGCCCAGTACGTCCGCGCCGCCGAACTGGCGCGCGAGGCCGGCTACGACGGAGTCGAGATCATGGGCTCCGAGGGCTATCTCGTCAACGAGTTCATCTCACCCCGAACCAACGATCGCACCGACGAGTTCGGCGCCGATCTCGACGGCCGGCTCCGATTGCCGGTGGAGATCGTGCGCCGCATCCGCGAGCGTCTGGGCCCCGATTTCCTTCTGATCTACCGCATTTCGGCGATAGACCTCGTCGAGGACGGCATGACCGGTGACGAGATCACCGAACTCGCCCGCCGTGTCGAGGCGGCCGGCGCCGACGCCGTCAACACCGGCATCGGCTGGCACGAATCCACGGTGCCCACCATTGCCGCCGGCGTTCCACGAGCGGCCTGGGCCTTCGCCATCCGGCGCGTCAAGGCCGCGGTGACGGTGCCCGTGATCGCCTCCAATCGGATCAACGACCCGGACGTGGCGGAGACCCTGCTCGCCGACGGGACCGCGGACCTGGTGTCCATGGCCCGGCCACTGCTGGCCGATCCCGCCTTCGCGGCCAAGGTCCGCACCGGCCGGACCGACGAGATCAACACGTGCATCGCCTGCAACCAGGCATGCCTGGACCGGATCTTCACCGACCGCACCGCCTCCTGCATGGTCAATCCGCGGGCCGGACGCGAGATCGAGTTCATCACCGAAACCGCTGCCGTCCGTAAGCGAATCGGGGTGGTCGGCGGCGGACCGGCCGGGATGGCCTATGCCCTCACCGCGGCCGAACGCGGCCACGCGGTCACGCTCTACGACGCGGCCGACGAGCTCGGCGGGCAGTGGAACATGGCCAGGAAGGTCCCCGGCAAATCCGAGTTCGACCAGGCGATCCGCTACTACCGGGTTCGTCTGCAGCGTGTCGGTGTCGACGTGCGCCTGGGCAAACCGGTCGGCGCCGAGGAGCTGGCCGGCGAAGACTACGACCACATTGTTGCGGCCACGGGCGTGACACCACGGCAACCGGATATCCCCGGCATCGACCATCCTCACGTCGTTTCCTACGTCGACGTCCTCACCGGCCGGGTGACCCCGGGGCGGCGGGTAGCCATCATCGGGGCCGGTGGTATCGGATTCGACACCGCCGAATTCCTCGTAGGCAATCCGCAACTCGCCCTCGACGCCGAGATGTTCCTGCGCGAATGGGGTGTGGCCGAAGCCGATTCGGGTCTGCGCGGCGACGTCACGAGCCCGCCGGCGAACCACCGGCCCGCCCACGACATCACCATGTTCCAGCGCACATTCGAACCGATGGGCCGTGGTCTCGGCAAGACCACCGGCTGGATCCTGCGCAGCCGGCTGCGCAAGGCGGGTGTCGCCCAGATCACCGGAGCGCGATACGAGGGGATCGACGACCGGGGTTTGCGTTACCGCATCGCCGGGGAGACCTATGTCCACGCCTGCGACACCGTCGTCGTGTGCGCGGGCCAGGAGAGCAACCGCTCGCTGCATCGCGCGCTCACCGAACGGGGCATCGACGCTCAGCTGATCGGTGGCGCACACGTGGCCGCCGAACTGGACGCCGTCGGGGCCATCGACGAAGCCACCCGCGCCGCGCTGACGGTCTGACACGCCGGGCCGCCGCCACCGAGCGGAGAAGGGCATTTCGGCCCTGTCGACACCCGACAGCGGACGGCACTCTCGAACGAAGAAAGGTCTGTCGGAGCGGGGTGCCGACGCAGAAGAAAGTCGAGGTGCCGGTGATGCTGGGCGAACTGAAGGATTCACAGATCGAGTCGGTGCTGCGCAGCGAGGTGGTCGGGCGTATCGGCTGCCTCAGCGACGGCCACGTGTACGTCGTCCCCGTCACCTACGTCTACGACGGCGAGTGTGTGTACGGGCATTCGGCCGACGGAGACAAGCTGCGCGCGATGCGCGCCCACCCGGATGTCTGCTTCGAGGTCGAGCACGTGGACAATCTGGCGAACTGGCAGAGCGTGATCGCCTGGGGGACGTTCGAAGAACTCAGCGGGCCGGACGCCGAGGCGGGCATGCGATTGCTCGTCGACCGGCTGCTGCCGCTGCTGTCCAGCAGTACGAGTCCACCGGAACACGACGCGGGGTCGGCCGGCGGCGGCCACGCGTCGGTCTACCGAATCCGGCTCGGGCGGCGAACCGGCCGTTTCGAAAAACGCTGACCGGCAACGGCATCGGCGAGGACACCGGGCGTCACTTCAGTGGCAGCGCACCGTCCATACCGCCGACATCGGTGATCTTCCAGCCGGAATTCCGGTCCAGAGCGACGTTGTAGGTGACCGTGGTCTGGCCGCCCTGCGGTGTCTGCACACTGGTGGAGGAGACGTTGAGGAACACGTCGACCTTGTAGACGCCGTTCGACTCCGACATCACCTTCGCGGTGATCGGCTGCGCGGTCGAATTCCATTGCAGCGGGGTGAGAATCGCCTCCAGTTGCGGCGCGGTGGCCTTGAACTTGTCCGCGAGCTGCGCGGAGGTGCCGGCCTGGAGTTTGCCGAGCCAGGCGTTGGCATTCTTGTAGTCGATCGTCGAGGCGCCCACCGCGTAGTCGGAGGCGACCTGCTCGGCCTTGGCACGGTCACTGTCGGCCGCCTCGCGCGCGGAGATATCGCCGCGCGCCGACCACAGGAAGGTGGCGAGGACCGCGATCGCGGCGGCCGCGACCAGGGCGACAACCGCGGTCGCCACCGTGGACAGTCGCAGTGAGACGGTCCGTCGCGTACTCCGCGACGACGCAGCAGGGGCGTCGTCGGGTGTGCCGGTCTTCGGGTCGAGGGTTTCGGTTGCCATTGTCGCTCTGCCTCACTGGATGTATCGATGGATCATTTGACGTCGATGGACAACTTCAGCGACCGGCCGTCGCCGGTGGCGTGCACCGCCTGGCTGATCAGGCTGCCGAGATCGATGCGCGCGGCCACATCGGTGGCATCCGCGACGGCGGGCCGGAGTGCCGGCGCCAGCGCGAGCAGGTCGGGTCCGATCTTCTGGAGCCGGCAATCGAGCTGCGGCAACAGCGGCGCCAGGCCGGTACCGGTGACGTAATCGTCAGGGAACTTCCCGACACGGAAGACCGATTCGACGGTGTCCACCACCTGCTTCACGCCCACGCCGAACTGCCCCCAGTACGGCCCGCCGGCCTTCATGTCCGCGCCCATCCAATCGATGTCGGCACCGAGTGCCTGCAGATTGCTCATCAACGCCCGAAGTTGCGGTGTCCGGCTCAGCAGCGTGGCGGCGAGGAGATCGGTCGATCGTGACAGCTCCGGCACGATCGCCTCGGTGCCGGCCAAACCCTGATGGAAGGTATCGACAAGGGCAGCAAGGGCTTTCGGATCCACCTGAGCGAGCAGATCGGTGACCGCGCGCGCCATCTCCGGGATGGACGGCGGCGCGGTCAGCTTCGCGGTGTCGATGCGCTGTCCGTCGCGCAGATATGCCCCGCCCGCGCCGTTCGGAACGAACTCGACGTACGGCTCACCCAGCGCCGACAGCTGCTCGATGGACACCGAACTCGCTACCGGAATGCGGTAGTCGTCGCGCACCCGCAGGCGGACCTGCGCACCCGTGTTCGCGACCGAGACGGCCGCGACCTCGCCGACCTTCACACCCGACAACAGCACCGCGGAACGCGGAACCAGGCCGGCCGAGTCCGGTAGCGCCATCGTGAAGGTGTCGTACCTGGTGAGCCAGTCGACGCGCACCACACCGAAACTCATGTACGTCGCACCGGTGACGAAAACGGCGGCGATCGCCCCGAGCGACAGCAGCGAACTGGCTTTCACCGGACGGCTCCGATCATGCGCAGGGTGGCCAGGATTCGATCCACCTGGTCGTCGGCGGGGCTCGGCTCCGCGTCCGTGACGTGTACGCCCGTGATGTTCACCTTCGGGCCGTGCTCGACGAAGGGAATGAGGTCGTCGCGCAACACCGACACCAGCCGGTTGAGGTTGGAGGGCGCGGTCAGGTCCAGAGGCCGCGAGGTGAACAACAGGGGGACAAGTGCTTCGGCCGCGGCGTCGCCCGACGCGGCGATGGGCGCGAGCCAGCCGATGCCCTGAGTGATCGAACCGATCGCCCCCAGCACGCCCAGCATCCGAGCGATCGAGGTCGTCGCCACCGTCACTTGCGTCGCGCCTTCCTTCGACAGCAATTCGGCCAGATCGTCACGCACCTGCGTGATCGAATCGACGTCGACCGCCACCGTGCGGCCCAGCGCCGACACCTGGTCCAGATTGGCCGCGAGATCGGTGAAATCGGTTCCCATCAGCCTCGACAGGCCGGCGGTCTCGCGCGGGTCGGCCGGCAGGGTGGCGTTCATCCGATCGACGATGTCCTGGAACTGTGTGACGGCTCCCCCGCCGACGAAGGTCGCCAACCCGCTGAGCAGATCCTCGATCTGCAGCGGCGGGCGGGTTCGCTCGAGCGGGATCAGTCCGTTACCGGGGATCGTCGTGCCGAACCCGTCCGCAGGGGTGGTCAACGCGATGTAGATATCGCCCAGGACGGTACTCTGCCGCAACTGCGCGGTGGTCGACGCCGGTAACCGGACCCCCTCCGAGATGTCCACGTCCGCAACGACATACCCCTCGTGGTTCGCGACCGGGTCGATCACTCGCACACTGTCGAGGCTGCCGACCGTGCGCCCGTTCGCCGCCACCTTGGCATGGGCCGGCAGATTGAGCGCGGTGGCGAACTCGATGTGCACTCGATAGGTGGGGCCCGAGACGGTACTGCCCGGAACCGGGATCGATGTGGGATCGAAGCCACAACCGGCCAACGTGGATCCCGCGATCACCACCACCGCGGACACCGAAAGTCGCATTGCCGAGATCGTGAGTCTCATCGGGCGCCCGCCAGTCCCAGGACGACTCCCGCCAGATTCAGGTCGGCCATCCCGTCACCGGCGGAGGCGCATTTCCCGGGCATGGCCGCGTTCACCGCGGCGCAGAGCCGATCGGCATCGCCTTGCGGCACCGCGACGCGGGGAGCGGCGTACACCACTGTCGGCGCGCCCGTCACCGGATCCGCCGATCTGGTAAACGCCGACACCACGGCCGGAACCATCCCGATCAGTTCGCGGACACTGCCGATATGGGCGGCCAGCAGATGTAGATACGGTGCGACAGCATCGATTCCGCCGAGCAGCGGTCCGCCGTATTGACGCGCGAGACCGTTGATCCACGGCACCAGAACACGGAGTTGCTTGCCGATGACGTCCCCCTCCGACAGGATTTCGTTGTCGGTCTGATCGAACAGCGGGCCGAATCCTTCGAGCGTGGCCTTGATTTCGGGCCAGTTGGCCAGGGCGCTGGACGACAGCGATGCCAGCGCGTCGATGAGTTCGCCGATGTGGCCGATCGCGGCGTCCGGGGAATTCAGGGCCGCGCCGAGTTTGCCGATCAGCTCGTTCATTCGCGGCCCGGTGCCCACGGTGGCGTTGTTCAGGGCGTTCACACTCCCGGAGACCGCACGCCCGCCGTCGGCGTTGAGCTGGGTGGCCAGATCGGTGATGGCGGCGAGCGTCCGGGTCATGCTTTTGGGTGTCAGGGTCTTGGTGACGCAGGTACCGGGATTCCACCGGTTCACGGCTTTTCCGTCCGACAGCACGGCAAGGTTGCGGTCGGCCGCGAGTGTGTCGGAAAAGGTTGTCGCGCTCACCGCGCCTTTGAGCGGATGGTCCCGTTCCACGGTGAAATCCACTCGTACCGTGCCGTTTTCGGGCCGAACGGCGGTGACGGTGCCGACCGTGATACCGAGCATCGTCACGTGATTGCCCGGATAGAGACCGATGGCGTCGGGCATGATCGCGCAATAGCTCTGCATTGCCCGAGGTGGTGCGACCACCGTCAGGTAGGCGGCAACCGCGGCCGCGGCCAACGCCGACACTCCGAAGATCGAGATGAACCCACGCGAGGCGAGAAAGCGGTACAGCATCAGCACCCCTGTCCCGGCAGCGGAATACAGACGGCCGGCAGTGACATCGGCGCCGCCGACCGGTCCACGGTCACGACTCCGGCAGGACCGATCAACGATTGCAGGCGCTGGCCCATCCCGTGCAGCGAAGCGAGCACACCGTCCAGACGTTTTCCCAGCTCCTGCAGTTGCGGCAAGGCGGTGACGAGAGCGTCCGACATGGGCTGCAGCGTGTTCTTCCAGCCCGGTTCCAGGGCCGCCAGCCGCGCGGTCAGGTCGGCGGTGAGGGACAGCGCCTCGCGTATCTCCGCGCGCTTGCCGGCCGCGATGGTCTCGATGCTGCCGATACTGCCGATCAATTGCCCGATCTGTGATTTCACGGAGTCCAGCGCGGCGCCGAATTCGGATGCGACACCGAGCGTTCGCGAGATGTCGGAATTCTGTTGCTGCAGGATCGTGACGATCGAGTCCAGTGCCGCCCCCATCCTCCGAATGCCCTCGGGCGTGGTGGTCGTTGCCTGCTGCAGGGCGGTGAGATTCTCCCGCAGGGTGCCCGCGTCGATATGCGCGATCGGCGCGGCCGCATCCCGGAAGGTCTGCTCGAGGCTGTAGGGCAGCGAAACATGGTCGACGGGAATGGGTTTCGATCCCAGTGCCGTGGCGCCTGCCGGCGCGACAGCGACATAGTGGCCGCCGGCCACGGTGAGCATGCGGATGGCGAGGGTGGTCCGGTCTCCGATGAAAACGTGCGAATCGACGGTGAACGTCATGCGTACCCGATCGTCGAGCAGGTCGAGTGCGCTCACCTCCCCCACCGGGACGCCGGCCACCCGCACACTGTCACCGGCCTTCACCGACCCGGCCTCGGCGAGTTCGGCCCGATAGGTGGACTTGCCCAGCGGAAGCACGTAGACGATGCCGGCGGCGGCCAGAATCGCCACGACCGCAACCAGACCCGCGATACCGAACCGCAGTTCGCGGCGCGCTCGCGCCCGCGCGTGGTCCGCGGGGGGCCGGTTGCGTGCCGCCCTCCCCGTGCGGAGTCTGCTCAGCCTTTGCATACCGAAATCCTTTGTCCTGCGATGAGTACCTGCAGCGCCGCCGGTACCGGCGCGTTCCCTTTCGAACAGGGTGATGGCGCGGCCGAATTCGCCGCGGGCAGTTGATCGTTCAAACTCTGGAGCAGGCCGGGCAGCCTGCCCAGCAGGTTCACCGCCGCTTGCGGGTCCGGGAACGCCGCCCGTAGCGCAGTGTCGAAGTCGGGGTCGGCGCCCGGAGTCAGGCCGAGTGTCGCCGCCAGCTCGTCGAGTGGTTTCAGCACCGGAGGCCCGGTCACCGCCAGCTCGACCACTCCGTCCATCTTCTGCCGCAGCACGACGAAGACATGGACCAGTCCGTCGAGCAGTGTGACCGCCTCCGGGGACCGGCCACCGAGCTGGTCGGCCGCGATGCGCATGTTGTGAATCAGCACCGAGATCACCGCCTGCCGGTCGGTGACATAGCCGCTGAGCTTGTCGATCGCGTCGAGTGCGGGACCTATACCCTCCCCGTCGCCCTGGACGACAGCCAGCATGCTGCTGGTGAACTGGTTCAGCGCCTCGGGTGAGAACTCGGCCAAGACCGGTTTGAGCCCATTGAACAATGTGGTGATGTCGAACGACGGCGTGGTGTGGTCGACGCCGACGGTCGTGCCCGCGGCCAGCCGGGTTCCGGGCCGATCCGGTTGCCGCACATCGACATAACGTTGGCCGGTCAGACTCTGGTAGCGGATGGCCAGCGTGCTGGTGTCGTACACCGGCCGGTCGTGGCGGACGGTGAATCGGACCCGGGCCTTGTTGCCGGCGTCGAGGCTGACGGCATCGACCTTGCCGACCTGCACGCCGAACATGCGGACGTCGGCACCGGACGCGAGCCCGTTGGCGTCGGTGAACAACGCCGTGTAGTGGTCGACCGCACCGCCCACGGGCCGTTGGATGGCCTGCACGATCACCGTCACCAGCACCAGCATCACCGCCGTGAACAGCGCCAGCCGCCAGGTGACAGCCGTGAGTGACTTCATCGCGCACCTCCGCCCGCACCGGGCACGGTGCCGCGCAACGGCTGCGCGAGGCCGGGCACACCACGCAGGGTCACATCCAGATTCAGTACGGGCCCGTTCGGAGACGGCTGGAAGGCCCCGCCGATCGCATCGAGCAGCTGCCGCAGCTCCGCGCCGGAACGCTGTGGATCCGGCACGGTGTGCGCGAGGGCCGCGAACAACGGTGCGAGCATGTCGGTGTAGGGCCCCAGATATCGCTCGGCGGTATCGGCGGTCGAGCCGATGGCAGGGAAGACCTGATCGGACATCAGGCTCACACCGTCGTCGAACCATTGCCGGTCGGTGCGCAATACCTGGATCCGTCCGAAGCTGGTCAGCTGCACCACACTTCCGGACAGCAGTGACGGAATGCCGGACAGGCCCTGCGCATAGTTTCCGAACAGTTCCGAGGGCAGCAGCCGCTGGGTTTCGGCGGCGAGGCGCGTGGTGGTGATCAGCGCTTCGAGGATCGGGGCGAAGGCCTTCACATCGGTGGCTACCTGGGTCAGCAGTTGGGTGAGCTGCGGGGTCATCACACTGGGCAGCACGTCGGACAGCGACCGCAGCAGGGCCCCCATGGTGGCGTCGTGTACTCGATTCGCTTGCGCGCGAGTCAGATCCACGATCGAGCCGGCATGCACCGGGGTGCCGCCCTGGCCACGCGACAACCGGAGCTCGCTGATCCCGAACAGGTTGCTCGGCACATAATCGACAGCCAGGTGATCGGTGAGGCCGGGAATTCCGGAGTCGTCGAGCGCCAGTGTGATTCGCTGCCGACCGGGACCCGCCTCGGCGATATTGCCGACGGCTCCCACCGCTACCCCGTCGATCTGGACGCGCGAGCCGACGACGATGCCGTCACCGATCTGCTCGGTCAGCACATCGACGCGCATCTGTCCGTCGCCGCCGCGCCAGCCTGCCCAGGTCAAGGTCACACCCATTGCCACCGCCGCCACGGCGGAGCCGATCGCGAGCACCCGGCGCCGCGAGGTCGCCATTCCGGGAATTGTGTAATTCGGCATCCGCCCTACCCCGTGAACTCGATCGACGAGTGCACGCCCCACAGCACGATGCTGAGCACCATGTCCAGCGCGATCACCGCGACGAAGCTCGCCCGCACCGCGCGGCCGGAGGCGATACCCACGCCTTCGGGCCCGCCGCCGGCGAAAAAGCCTTGATAACAATGGATCAGGATGACCGCGGTGGCGAACACCAGCACCTTGACGGTCGCGGCGACGACGTCCCAGCCGCTGACGAATTGGAAGAAGTAGTGCTCGTACACCCCGGAGGCTTGGCCGTGCAGGGTGACGATCACCGTCTGGCACGAGAGGTAGCCGAGGATGAGAGCGACCAGGAATGTCGGCACCACCGCCACCGCGCCCGCGACCACTCGCGTGCTGACCACGAACGGAATCGAGCGCAGGCCCAGCGATTCCAACGCGTCGATCTCTTCGGAGATGCGCATGGCGCCGATCTCCGCGGTCATCCGGCAGCCGGCTTGTGCGGCGAATCCGATGCCGGCGGCGATCGGGGCCAGTTCCCGGGTGTTGGCGAACGAGGAGATGATGCCGGTCAGCGGACCCATACCCAGCATGTCGAGCGTGGCGAACGATTCGATGCCCGTCCCGGCTCCCATCGCCAGGCCGAGCACGATCAGCATCGGAACAGTGCCGCCGCCCACGATGATCGAACCGTTCCCCCAGGTCATATCGGTGATGGCACGCATCGTCTGGGCCCGGTAATGACGGGCCGCCAAGGGAATCGACGTCAGGACCTGCCAGACGAACTCGGCCGCGAAACCGAGATTCTCGACCGGGGACGACAGATGCCGCGATCGCGCGAAACGCACGATATGGCCCAGCCCGAGCGGCGTGTAGGAAGTCGCGACCATCAGGCGAACCTCACCGGCAGGAACATCGCGGTGAGCTGGGTGATCACCAGGTTCACCAGCACCAGCGCCACTACCGACAGCACGACCGCGGCGTTCACGCCGTCGGCGACGCCGCGCGGGCCGCCTCTGGCCTCCAGACCACGCTGGCACGCGATGACGGCGACCAGCAGGCCGAACAGCGCCGATTTCGCCAGTGACACAAAGACATCCGCGACGACGGTGAACGACCCGAAGGTCAGCCAGTAACTACCGGAGGTCACCCCCTGCGCGGTCACCGCCACGAAGTATCCGGCGGCGACACCCACGAAGATGATCAGGATATTGAGCAGCGGCGCGATCAGCACCATCGCGACGACCCGCGGAATCACCAGCCGGTGTACCGGATCGACGCCCATCACCCGCAGAGCGTCGATCTCTTCCCTGATGGTCCGCGCCCCGAGGTCGGCCGCGATCGCCGCCGCCCCGGCGCCGCCGAGCAGCAGACCGGTAGCGACCGGCGCACCCTGTTTGATCACTCCCAGTCCACCGGCCGCGCCGATGAGCGAATCCGCACCCAGCTGATGGATCAGATTGCCGACCTGGACCGAGACGATGACGCCGAACGGGACCGCCATCAAGATGGCGGGCAAGGCCGTCACCGAGATGAAATACCAACCCTGATAAAGGCTTTCACGCCACTGAAAGCGCAAGCGTGGGACATCACCCACCGCACCGGACGTGGCCTGCCATCCCAGCTCGACCGTCCGGCCGAAGGTCCGCAGCGCCGAGACGGCGGTCTCGGAAAAGTTCTCCCCGACGATGCGACGGAGCGAAGGGCGCTCAGCGACGGGCGGCATCGCTTCTGTAACCGTGGACATTTCTTTCCTGTACTCAGCGAACGAACCGCGCTGACTCGATCCGGCGAAACAAATTAGTGCTTCATTATTTTTTCTGTGACGGCGGTCATAGTAGCGAACCGGCATGGTCCTGGCTACCCCTGCCCGTGAGCCCCGGTCAGCTTGCCCGCTCCTCGGTTCCTCGTCATGGCATCAGGATGAGCCGGCCGCCGACGCCACCCTTTTCGAGACGGTGGTGTGCTTCGGCTGCTCGCGCAAGGGGCATCGTGTCGGCGATCCGCGCGGTCAGGGTTCGGTCGGCGAGCTTCCGGTTGAGCACGGTCGCGGCGGCGGCCAGGTCGGTGACGGCGGCGTTGCTGATCACGAACCCAGCCAGGGTGATGTCGTGGGTGTAGACGCGGTCGACGGGTAGCGGCACCCGCGCCTGCGGTCCGGCCGCTGTCAGCAGGAGCCGGCCCCCGCGGGCCAGCAACACGACCGCGACGTCGATATCGTGATGACCCGAGGTGTCCCAATACACGTCCAACCCCGCAGGCGCCGCCGCCCGGATCTGCTCGGCCATGTCGGGGTCCCGGTAGTCGACCACCACAGCGGCCCCCGCATCGCGGAGACGCTCGAGCCCGTTCCCGGAGGCGGACGCGATCACCCGGGCGCCGGCGGCGCGCGCCAGGCGGACCGCGGCATCGCCCACGTTTCCGGCACCGCCGCCGATATATACGTTGTCTCCCAGCCCGAGCCGAGCGTGCCGGAACAGCCCCAACCATGCCGTGGCAGCCGGATGTGCGACACCGACCGCCTGGACCGGATCCACCCCGCCGGGCAGGTGGTACAGCCGGTCGACCGGGACAACCGCATACTGCGCGAACGACCCCTGCCGGCCACCGTGGCCCAGACTGTTGCACCACACCGCGTCCCCGACCGCATACCCGGCTACCCCGCCGCCGACCGCCGCGACGTTTCCGACCAGGTCGCGGCCGATGATGAACGGGAAGGGAGTCGGCGTCGCATACGCCCCCGACCGCACGAACGTGTCCACCGGGTCGACCGTGACCGCGTGGACGGCCACCAGCACATCGGTGGGTCCGATTCGCGGGACGGGCAACCGTCCGTAGCGGATCGCATCGGCCGGGCCGAGCGCCTCCACGTAGGCCGCGTACATCACGTCCGGAATCCCGGCCATCGCGCCTGCCTCCTTTCGGCCGATGAGGCGCCGACACGGCGGTCACGGCCTGGGGACTTACTCGATCCCGTACGTTGCGGCCCAAGCCGCCCGCAGCTCGGACTCGGTGGCATGCCCGAACTGGTAGGCCGGTGAGTCCACCGGCAGGGCGCGGTCGACGGTCACCAGTACCGCTTCGATCGCGGGATATCCCGGTCCCTGTGTGGCGAGCAACCAGTCGTGAATCCACTCGAACACCGCACTGCCGGGGCCGTGGAATTCGGCGGTTCCCTTGAACCGGTAGCCGCGTCGTTTGAGGAAGTCGACCACGTTGATTTCCAGTCGGGGATCACGCCGCAAGTTGGCGACCGTGCCCGGCGATGCCTGATTCAGGAACACCAGATGGTCGTCGTCGTACACCCGCACGGTTCCCTTCGGGGAAAGGTTCGGTGATCCGTCCGCGCACACCGTGGCGACGAACCCGAGTTTGGCGCTGTCCACGATCGAGCGCATGTCCTCGTCGATGACACCCATGTCCCGTGCCTACCCCCGGACCTGCCGGCGAATCCGAGCCCGCTCTCGTCACAGCAATCACCAGACTCGTCAGGCGCGCGACGACCACTGCCCCACGTCGCTGACGGACCAGCCCCCAAGTCAGGAGAAGGCACGATTTCAGCTGCGGGGCCGCGCCATCCGGATTGATGCCGACAAAAAGGGGCGACTTACACCAATCGCCGTGGGCCTTCCCTTTTCGCCCGAACCTGCACTGTCACAGCCATACAGCGCCGCTCGCCGACGTCTGTGCACCAGTCGCGGGAAACAGACGAGATCGCCAATTGGCGCTCGTAGTCCAGTAGCGCTCGGTCCGTCCGGCAGCCCCCGGAGCGTGCATGACACGCGGCGTCGCTGTGTGTCACACCCGTGCGCCACACTGAGCTCGGCTTGTCCGAGTGGTTTCCGTGGCCCGGGGAAGGCAGAGACCCAACGGAGGTGGGATGACTATCGAGCCGGATCAATTACTGCAGCTGCTGTGGACGGTCGCGCGCTCACGCGGCTACACCTGTCAGCGGACCGGTCCCGACACAGTCGAGGTCGATGGGCGGAGGTCATTTACGCTGGTGCCCAGCCACCTTCGGCGCCTGGTGGCCACCTATCCGCCACACCAGTGGCCGACGGTGGTAGCCGACCATCTTGACACCATCGCGGTCACGATCGAGGCCGACCGCGACGACCCGCTCGACTACACCGATTTCGCCGTGATGCGTCATCTAGTGCGCACCCGCCTCTACGGCACCGTGCCGATCGGGGTCAACGGAGTCCGGCGCATCATTGCGCCAGGATTGATCCAGCGGGTGGTCATCGACCGAATCCACAGCGCTACCCACGTCACCTACGACATGCTCGCATGGTGGCCGATCGGCGAATGGGAACTTTTCGACCTCGCCGAGTCCAACGTTCGCACCGACGGCGGAGTCCACATCGAACACGACTCCTTCGATGGAGTACCAATGGCCGAAGAGCTCGCGCCGATAGCGCTGTTGACCGGCCCGGAGTACCTGACCGCCCACACCCGGTGGCTTGGAGACCATCCGGTCACCGGACCACGAGGGGCGGTACTGACCATACCGTCGAAAGAATCGATCTACGCCTACCCCGTCACCGGCATCGAGGTCGTGAAAGCCATCACCGTCCTGGCGCGGCTCGCCGCCCTGCACACCGAGGATCCCTGGCCGATCAACCAGTCGGTCTACTGGTGGCGCAATGGCCACCTCGGCCTCGCGGCCACCACCCGCCGCACCGACACCACCGTCGTCATCACCCCCGCCGACGCCTTCTACCGCCACACCGCACACCTAGACCATGAACCGGACGACTGTCGATAGCCCAACCGTTCGACGACTACGAGCTTCAGGCGACGATGTCTCGGCCGCCGAAAGCGTCCATCCGGCCGGCCGTGCCCCGCCATTCCCGCTCCTCGGTCCAATCCGACCCGGGATCCAGCCTCACCGCCCAGCTCCGCAGTCGCGGTGTTGCAGCCGATATCGTTACGCAGTAACCGGGCAGGCTCGAGCAGACACTGCGATGATGTTCGCATCACGGGCCGCACCGGATACCCAGGCGGGGATCTGATCACCGACACCGTCGCCCGGTTGCTGGACCAGCAGCGGTTCGCATTCCGCTTCTATCGACTACCCCGCCCGATACGCCAACCCGATGCCCATCGTCATCGCCATGTCCGGTGACGGTCAGGGCACTGTGCCCCGGTCCTCCGGGCAGGAAGCCACCGAAGACGAGCATGTCATCGGACCACACCGACAGCGCCGCGCGGGGGTCCGACACCGCCCGTCCCCTCGATTCCGCCAGGCCCGGCGAGACCCAAGAGCGCACGGAGACGACGACTCCCGCCGTGCCGGCAGCGCTGCTCCACGACAACACGAAGGGGTACGTGCAGGTACCACCCAAATGCCCTGCGGGCAGGGCCCGATCGACCCTATCGGCCGTGCCGGCCCGAGATCATCGTTGATTGATGGCCGACAATCCAGGGATTTCCAGCATGACCTCCGTGGTCCGTGATCGGATGCGGGTGGTGAACAAGTACGTGACCAACCCGGTCATGATGACCATGGCAGGCCGCGAACATTGGTACGCGGGAGTGGTGCGGCACACCGGCCGACGTTCCGGAAAAGCCTATGCCACGCCCGTGGTCGTGGAAGAGGTGCCGGACGGGGTCATCATTCCGCTGCCGTACGGCACGCGAGTCGATTGGCTCCGCAATGTCCTGCACGAGGGCCGAGCCACCATCCAGGTCCACGGCCACACATTCGACACGATCGATCCCGCGATCATCACCGCCGAGAAAGCAGAACCACGGCTGCCCCCTCGGCATCGACGCACCCTTCACCGACTCAAGGTCGACAAGTACCTCGAACTGCATACCCAGTCGGGCCAGCCCTCCTAGTGGGTGCGCCCGTTTGTTCGTCGGGGGTTGCCAGGCGGTGGGGTCGTTGAGGTAGAGGGCGCAGGCGCAGTCGAGTGTTTCGGCGGGTGCCAGCGGGGCGGCCGTTGGGAAGGATGGAGTTGTGGTAGCCGTCTCGGCTGGCGAGGTAGATAGCGAATCCCCAGGTGGTGGCGTATCCGGTGTAGCGCAGTCGCATCAGTGGCAGTCGGGTGCCGTCGGCGAGTTCGCCGGTGATGTAGGCGAACGCGCCGTGGTATCGGACGTGGACGGCGGCCGGTTGCGGCCAGCGTTCGGCTGCGTGGGCGGCCAGTCGCTGTCGCAGTGAGGTTTTGGTCGATTCCGGCGGTGTGGCCATGGGGTTCAGCCTGTCATGACGGCGGCTGCGGCGTGGCGCGCCGGTTCTCGGTGGCCGGTCGGGCACAGTGTCCCGGTCGTTGATCATGTTGAGGGACAAGGGAATATCGTCGTGCCACCGCGGAGTGTCGGCACGGAGTCCGCATGTTGTCGTCCTGACCGCCGGCCAGCGGTCGCAGTTGGAAGCGATCACCCGCCGCTCCTCGGCACCGATGCGGCAGGTGCTGCGGGCGCGGATCGTGCTCGCAGCACCTGCCGGGCAGTCGAATGCCGGTATCGCCCGCGCCCTCGCGATCACTGCCGACACGGCCCGCAAGTGGCGGAAACGGTTCTGCGGCAATGGGATCGATGGGTTGATCGATCTGCCGCGCAGTGGCCGTCCCCGCACGTTCACCGCGGAGCAGGTCGCCGAGGTCAAGGCCGCTCGGGCGCTGGACCTGTATGCCCGCATCTGGGACGACGAACCACTCGGCGCGGACGACTACGTGCTCTCCGCTGATGAGAAACCAGGTGTCCAGGCACGTCACCGCCTCCGCCGCAGCCTCGGGCCCGCGGCTCGGCGGCCGATGCGGGTCGAGTCCGAACACCAGCGCGGCGGCACTCTGGCCTACTTCGCCGCCTACGACGTGCACCGCGCCCACGTCATCGGCCGCTGCGGGCCGACCACCGGTATCGAACCGTTCGGCCGGCTTGCCGCGCAGGTCATGACCAGCGAGCCCTACCTCAGTGCGCGGCGGGTGTTCTGGATCGTCGACAACGGAGCCTCCCACCGCAACTGGGCCGCAGCGAAACGACTCGACGACGCCTACCCGAACGCGCACATGGTGCAGCTGCCGGCCCACGCCTCCTGGCTTAACCAGGTGGAGGTCTACTTCTCCGTCGTGCAACCCCGACCTGACCGCCGTCGCCGACCGGCTGCTCGCCTTCCAGGACCACTACAACGCCGCCGCCCGGCCGTTCATTCGACTGGACCTTCACCCGCGACGACCTCAACGACCTACTGCACCAGCTCGGCCGCCGCGACCTGGCCACGCCCCTCCCGCTTGCCGCGTGACCCCCGACGAACTAACGGGCGCACCCACAAGTTGCCGTCCACGTCGATCGGATGGGCTGCTGCCGCGACAGCCGTCCGATCTACCGGGTCTTTGCGTTCCGAAAATAACCCTCTTCGTGACTTGACTGCCGTCCTCGACGTGCTTACTTCGCCGCTCCGTAGCCACCGCCCCCTGGAGTCTCCACAATCAAGACGTCGCCGGGCTGCAGTTGCGCGGAATCCGCACCGCGCAACCTCACGATGGTGCCGTCCGCACGCTCGATGCGATTGATGCCCAGTGCTCCGGGCGCGCCGCCGGCCATGCCGTACGGCGGGACCCGACGGTGACTCGATAGTGTCGAGACGGTCACCTGTTCGGTGAACCGGAGCCGCCGCAACGCGCCGTCGCCACCGTGCCAGCGTCCGATTCCTCCGCTACCGGTGCGTATCGCGAATTCCTCCAGTAGCACCGGCAGGCGCCACTCCAGCACCTCCGGATCGGTGAGCCGGGAGTTGGTCATGTGCGTCTGCACCACGGATGTCCCGTCGAAGCCCTCACCTGCGCCGGAACCGGAGCCGATGGTCTCGTAATACTGGCATCGGTCGTTTCCGAAAGTAACGTTGTTCATCGTGCCCGAGCCCTCGGCCTGCGCTCCCAGCGCGGCATACAGCGCCCCGGTGATCGCCTGTGACGTCTCGACATTGCCCGCGACGACGGCGGCCGGCGGACGCGGCGCGAGCATACAACCGGCAGGCACGATGATCCGCAGTGGGCGCAAGCAGCCGTCGTTGAGCGGAATTTCATCGGCGACCAGGGTTCGAAAGACATACAGCACCGCGGCGTTGGCCACCGCATAGGGAGCGTTGAAATTGCCCTCGAGCTGCGCTGACGTGCCGGTGAAATCGATGATGGCGCTTCGGCTTTCGCGGTCGACGCGCACGTGGACCGCGATGATGGCGCCGAGGTCGTTCTCGTAGCGGTATTCGCCGTCGTGGAGGGCCTCGATGACGCGGCGAACCGACTCCTCCGCGTTGTCCTGTACGTGCCGCATGTAGGCCTGCACGACGTCGAGCCCGAAATGCCTGATCATCTTGCCGACCTCTTCGACACCTTTGGCGTTGGCGGCGACCTGGGCGCGCAGATCGGCGAGGTTCGTGGCGGGATTGCGGGACGGATACGGCGACTCGGTCAGTAGCTGGTAGGTCTCCGCTTCCCTGAACCGCTCGTGTTCGACGAGCAGCCAGTTGTCGAAGACGATGCCCTCCTCCTCGATGCGGCGGCTGTCCGCGGGCATGGAACCCGGTGCTGTACCGCCGATTTCGGCATGGTGCCCGCGGGAGGCGACGTAGAACAGCACGCGCGTGCCCGCTGTGTCGAAGACCGGGGTGATGACCGTGATGTCGGGCAGATGAGTGCCCCCGTGATAGGGATCGTTGACCGCGTAGCAGTCACCCGGCCGCATGGTCGTCGTGCGGCGGATCACCTCCTTGACGCTGGTGCCCATCGATCCCAGGTGCACGGGAATATGCGGCGCGTTGGCTACCAGATTGCCGTCGGGGTCGAACAGGGCGCAGGAGAAATCAAGGCGCTCTTTGATATTCACGGATTGAGATGTCGACTCCAGCCGGGCGCCCATCTGCTCGGCGATCGACATGAACAAGTTGTTGAACACCTCCAGCAGCACCGGGTCGGCGTCGGTGCGCACTCGGACGCCGGTGGGTGCGACGGCCCGTTGCATGATCAGATGTCCCGTCTCGTGCACCCTGGCCTGCCACCCCTCGTCGACTACCACCGTGGCGTTGGTCTCGGTGATCAACGCGGGCCCGATGATGGCCTCGGCGGACGTCAATTCGTCTCGGATGTAGAGATGGACCTCGCGCCAGGACCCCCCAGTGTGCAGTCGCACCGTGCGGGGTCCGGTGGTTGTCGATGTCGTGGGAACCAATCCGGAGAGGTTCGGCGCTTCGGTGAGTCCGGTCGTCTCCACCGAGAGCGCTTCCACGACCAGGGGGCGATCCAGGGTGAATGAGTATGTGGCGCGGTGGCGGGCCACGAAATCGGCTGCCATGCGATCGGGTCCGGTGAGTTCGACGGTGAGGGCGGTATCGGTGCCGTCGTAGCGCACCTGGGCACGTCGAACTACCCGGATTCGATGCTCCGGAACGTCTTCGGCCAGCAGTTCGGCACGTGCCGCTGCCTCGAGCGCATCCGCGGTGGCCGTGACCCGCGCCATCGAATCCGGGTGCAGCGGCAGTTCCACCGACTGTTCTCGCATCGCGGTGGTGTCGGCCAGACCGATGCCCAGTGCAGACAGCACCCCGGCCAGGGGAGGGACAAGAATGGTTCGGATGCCGAGCGAATCGGCCACCGCGCACGTGAGCTGTCCGCCCGCGCCGCCGAAGGTGGTCAAGGCGTAACGGGTAACGTCATGCCCCTTCTGCACCGAGATTCGTTTGACGGCGGCGGCGATGTTGGCGACCGCGATCCGGAGATATCCCTCGGCGACCTGTTCCGGTGTGCGGTTGTCGCCAGTCTTCGCGCGGATGTCCGCGGCCAACTCCGCGAATCGCGTGCGAACCCACTCGGCGTCCACCGGCTGATCGCCGGTCGGACCGAAAACCGCGGGGAAGCTGTCGGGTTGAATCCGCCCGAGCATCACGTTCGCGTCGGTGACCGTCAACGGCCCGCCGCCGCGGTAGCACGCCGGTCCCGGCACGGCGCCTGCCGAATCGGGGCCGACCCGGTAGCGGCTGCCGTCGAAATGCAGCACCGAACCGCCCCCGGCGGCAACGGTGTGGATATCGAGCATCGGCGCGCGTAACCGCACCCCGGCCAGCTGCGTTGTGAACACGCGCTCGAACTCGCCCGCGAAATGGGAGACGTCGGTAGACGTTCCGCCCATATCGAAACCGATGACCCGATCGAAACCTGCCAGCCGAGACATCCGTGCCATGCCGACGATGCCGCCGGCCGGTCCGGACAGAATGGCGTCCTTGCCGCGGAATTGCCCCGCCGCGGCGAGTCCGCCATTGGACTGCATGAACAGCAGCCGAACACCGGCGAGCTGATCGGAAACGTGCCGGACATAGCGGCGCAGCACCGGCGACAGATAGGCATCCACAACGGTCGTATCGCCGCGCGGCACCAGCTTCATCAGCGGACTCACTTCGCTGGACAACGAAACCTGGGTGAATCCGATGCGGTCGGCGAGCAGGCCGATTTCGCGTTCGTGATCGGGATAACGGTACGAGTGCATGCACACCACCGCGATGGCACGAATACCGCTGTCGTACACGGCTTTCAGCTCATCCGCCACAGTATCGGCATCCAGCGGCGCCAGCACCGTGCCGTCGGCGGCGATCCGTTCGTCGACTTCGATCACCCGCTCGTACAACAGTTCCGGCAGGATGATCTCGCGGGCGAAGATCTGCGGGCGGTTCTGATAGGCGATGCGCAGCGCGTCACGAAAGCCTGTGGTGATGACCAGCGCCGTGCGGTCACCCGTGCGCTCGAGCAGCCCGTTGGTGGCGACCGTGGTGCCCATTCGGACGGCATCGATCCGCGCGGATGCGATATTTTCGATACCGGACCGGTTCAGGATCTCGCGAATGCCTGCTATCGCGGGGTCGAGGTAGCGCGCCGGGTTCTGCGATAGCAATTTGTGGCTGATCAGCTCCCCGTCCGGGCGGCGCGCCACCACGTCGGTGAATGTGCCGCCCCGATCGATCCAGAACTGCCAGCCGACCTCTCGGCCGGACGAAAAGGAATTCGCCAACCACGCCTCCTCGGCTCCGCGACGGCCTGCAGCATGGACCGCTCGCAATGTGATCGGTATCCAAGATGCCAATTGAAGTATCCATGCACTGTGCCCGGTGGTGCCAGCTTTTGCCGGTGCGATGTCGGCGCACGTCAACGCAGGTCACGCCGCGCGCCTGACGTCGGTTCGGGGATATACGGCATATGGGGTCCACTAATTCAGGGGAGCCCCGCCGACGCCCGCTCGTATCCGGCTCGTGTTGTCAGCTCGGTTCCGGGATGCCGATCTCTTCGCTGGGTTCCGGGGCGAATACGACCATCACGTCGTCGACGCCGAGCCAGAAGTTGTAGCCGGTTCCGGAGGGGCTCGATGCCGCCGAGGTCGAGTCGAAGGACCTCGGACATCGGTTCGCGGAAGATCTCCATCCCGTATTCGGTGAAGGCATCGGTGGTTCTTGCCGAGTAGCGCCGGCCGCTGTCGGTGATCAGTTCGACGCCCATCCGCGGTTCGTCCGGGCTTGGACACGATGACATCCTTGGCGGCGACCGGCAATTCGCTCTCTGTTCCGGGTGCCCCCTCATGAAAGGCGTCGCCCACTTCGTAGAAGGTTCGGAACGACTCGCCATGTCGCGGCAAGTCGATTCCATTGGGGCGCAGGGCAAATCGTACGAACACTACAAGCGTGCAGACCTCGCGAGCGCGGGGAGTAGTTCGTTCAGTGGGTCCACCACCTGTGCGGCGGATAGTTGGCCGTGATGCCCCGCTGGACGTCCCCGATGATCAGTGCTGTATTCACGATTGACCCATCTTGCCCCGACTTCGTGGGCGGGAGGCGGAAGGAACACGCCCGCGCATGCCGGGTTCTCGACGAGATTCTGGCGTGCGAGCTCTGTTTGTCGATAGTCGCCAGACTCATGGTGCTTGCTCCCCTGAGGCCTGAATCGCACCGGGATGTCCGGAGAACATCATCATCTCCGGACTCACCGGGGCGGTTCAGTGCCGGTGGGATCGAGGGCCATGATGGCGAGGTAGACGCATTTCAGTGCGGCCTGCTCGTTGGGAAGTGCCCGCGAGCACGGACCGCCCGACGAATGCGGGCGTTCACGCTCTCGATCGCGTTGGTCGAACACACCACTCGCCGGATCTCTGTGTCGAACGCCAGGAACGGCACGAACTCCGCCCCACGCGTTCTCCCAAAGCCGCACGATCGCAGGATATTTCGTCCCCCATTCCCACGGAACTCGCAGAATCGTTCCAGCGCAGCGGCTTCGGTGGGTGCGGAGTAGACCGGTTTCAACGCCGCCGCGATCGCCGGTCGGCGCTTGTCAAGCCGTTGTGTCAAGCCATCGTCGTTGTTTTACGCGCGATTACTACCGGAACCCCCGGATAGGAGACCGGGAAACCGATAACTTCCGGCAACTCGGCGGCTATTGGGCAGTCCGCCGATTCACGCTTCGACTCGCTTCCGTAAACCGTTGAGCGTGCTGTTCACCAGCCCTTTGATCACCCGCTTGCGGATGAAGCCGGGTAGCGGCAAGTTGTGGTGGATGGTCAACTGGTAGGTGACCGATGTGGTGTCCGGGCCGGCATCTTCGAGCTGGTACCGGCCTTCCTGACCGGTCTGCAATCGGCCTTCCACCATCGACCAGCTCATGCCGTCGTCACGATGCCGGTAGGTCAAGGTGTAGGTGTCGGTGCCGACCGTCGCCGACGCCTTGAACCGGGCGGTCACCGGCAGCCCGGTCGGCTCGTCGACCTCGAGCACGTCGGCTTCGAGGATCTCTGGAATCCACTCCGGCTGATGTTGCAGGTCGCGGATGGTCTCGAGCACCCGCGCCACCGGCGCGTGCAGGCGCACGGTTACGGCGGCGCTGTCAGTGGGCACGGCGGCCATCCCCGGCGTCGTTCACTGCTTCGGATCCGGTATCGATGTCGGTCATGAGATCGGTCTCTCCTCGCGGTGGAGATGTCGGTGCTGCTCTGGCCGAGGGTGTCTGCTCGTGACAGTACTCTCACGTCGCGGCGCCGCCAGGGGTCATGTCCCGGCGGCTGTCGGGCCCTATCGGACGCTGGTCGATCGCGCGTTCGAACTGGCGTGAGGACGGGCTCGCCCGAGCCCCAGCTCCGGTCTCCGGTGATGCGGCGGTTCATCGCCCGCGCCATCCATCCGGCCTGCAACACCGCCCGCGCCGGAAACGGGCCGGAATGCCGTTGCTCGACGGTCTCGATCCACAGCGCCAGCCAGCGCTGGAAGTGAGCGGCCGTGAGCGGATGCTGCTCGTGCAGGCGGAGGTGGACGGCGAGGGCGGCGGTAAGACTTGGTACCGAACAGCACCGTCTCCCAGAAGTCGCACATCACGGGCAGGTGCGATTCCAGACCGGCCTCGCGGAGTTCGGTGAACGGTTCCGCGAGCAGCTCATCGGTCAGTGCCCGGCCGTAGAAAAAAGCCGTGTCCAGGCAGTGCCTGGACACGGCATCGAGGGCACACATACCCGATAAAAAGGCGTCCGGAGGGGGACACATCCGCTGAACACACGGGTCTACCTGCGGAGATGATCTATCGGCCAAGCGCGCAGTCCGGGGAGGGCACTTCGTTTTCGGCACCGCATTCTGCTGACCGGATCGGTCGCACCCCAGGGAACGCGTTACGGACGGTGAATCAGCCGGTGCCGGAGGTGGGAGGTGTGCGGTACCAGGTTTGAACGTCGGAGAGGGTGGCGGCGGTCGCGTTGACCAGTGGTGCGCCGAATTGTTCGGTGTCGCCGGTGGCAATCACGAACCGGGCCGGCGCGGAGCCGGTGACAACGAGGGTGTAGGTGCCGGCCTGCGCGGCCGAGGCGGTGTCGGCGAGGGTTAGGTACGAGGTCTGGGTGAACGGTTCGAAGAAGGGGGCGCGCGCGGTGTTATCGAGAGTGGTCACGGCTCGGTCGGGGCCGAGGATCGACAGTCGGGGCAATTGCGGGACGGGTAGCTCGTTCTCGGGGGCCAGATCGGGAATGAGGAGCTGAGCATGGAAGGGCTCGCCTCTGGAGAGTTGGATGCGGACCGCGCGTGTGTCGCCGACCGCGCTGGTTCGGCCGTAGAAGGCGAACGAGACGGTTCCGATAGGGGCGAATGGACTCGTGTCGAGGGCGTCGACGGTGTCGTCCGAGCCGAGCAGGACCGGGGTGTGCGCGGCAGCCGGAGCGGCAAGGCCCACCAAGGCCAGGGCGCTCGCGACGACAGTGAGAATGCGCCGCCGCGGTGCGCGTGGTCGAACTGTTCTCGGTGTGTCACGATCTGCGTGATCGCCTCCTCGACACCGGTTCCGATGCTGGTCGGCCCCGGGATATGGGCATCGCGCGGCAAAAGACGGACCGCTGGTCATCGACTCATCCTCCCGGCGCTGGCAATGTTGTGCAGGCACCTCGACGAGCACGCTGCATCCATCGGCCAACGGAAACGCACCAATTCCGTCAACGCGCCACCTCGCAGTCTCGACGAATGCGCCTGCTTACCCCCACCGCCTGGTTCCTGCACCAACCCAACCCAACGGACGCTATCGATGCCAGGCGGCCTCCACTGGTAAATGTCCTCGCGGCCGCCGATCATTGCACAGGGCCGAAAGCCTCACAGCAACAGGACTTCAGCACCGAAACCGGTCGAGGGCCAGACCGGTAGGGCGGTTACCTCGGTCGCCCGGGACCACTGCTCGGGCCCCCTTTCCGACACACCTCGAGACGCTCACCCAGCGCAGTCGGTCAGCCGGAAGAATTGATCGCCGACGGGTGCGTCAGATTGGGGTCTACCCCAAAAAGACAGCTCACATGCATCCAGAGGGGTCGCGCTGGCCGCCGGTTCGGTCAGCACGGTATGCGGCATGACGGTGCGTTGGTCGATACAGTCGCGCGGTGGGGAATGAATGTCTTATCTGCGAAAAGCATGGTGGCATAGGCCGCTTGGTCGGCCCGGTGATCTACGCCGATGATTTGGTTGATCGCGGCATGCTACTGGCGACGATCCAGCGACCGTCGCCAGGCATCGGTGTCGGCAGACAACAGTAAGGTGACGCGGGTAACGGCGCTGCATTGCCGTCGCGGCGTGATCAGCCGTGCGCGTACACCCGCTCCACGTACTCCGCGATTTCTTCGTCCTGGAGGTGTCGTGCGATGTCAGCTTCGCTGATCATGCCGACCAGCCGTTTGTTCTCGATGACCGGCAGCCGTTTGATCTGGTGCTCTTCCAGCTCCTTGAGAACGTCGCGCGCGTCGGCGTCGGCGTCGATCCAGCGGGGAGTTCCTTCGCAGAGATCGGCGCATGTCGTCGTCGCCGGGTCATGGCCCAGGGCAAGGCATTTCACGACGATGTCGCGGTCGGTGACGATTCCGCACAGCCGCTCGTGCTCATCGCTGATCGGCAACACTCCCACGTCGAGTTCCCGCATCGTGCGGGCCGCCTCCTCGACCGTGTTCGCACGTGACATCCAGGTGGCACCCGAGTGCATGATCTGTCTCGCAGTTGTCATCTCGTCCTCCTGTTCGGCCATTTCGATCCTTCTCACCATCGCCCCGCCGGTACGCGACCGGAAGGGGCGAAGGTCCCCGGCCTCCTCCACGCGGCAGGTGCCCGGCGGCCGGACGGGTCGGTTTCGGGTGTGGTGGGCGGTGTGGGCCCAACGACCCTGTTGGCAGACCCTCCGAATGACCATGATCGTCGGTGAGGAGGTGCGAGAAGATGTATGCGAAGCCCGGAGATTGGCTGGTCGTGGAGGGGCATGAGGTAGGTGGCGCGGTACGCCACGGGTTGATCGAGGAGGTGCACGGGAGTGAGGGAGCGCCTCCGTACCTCGTGCACTGGACCGATACCGGCCACCGAGCGCTGTTCTTCCCCAGTACAGATGCCTACGTTCTGACCGTTGAGCAACTGCGCAAGCAGGAAACTGTTGCGGCGGAACGCTATTCGTCCATGCAGCACGTGCCGGGCGCACACGGCGCCGGACCGCGACATTGATGGCAGCGCGCACAGAGGCACGCATGGCCAGGAGGCCTCATGAGTAGACGCGCGAGCGGTCCGCCGGCGGGGACCCCGCCGGCGCTGGTGCCGCCGCCGTCGGGCAAAGCGTGGCTGTGGTGGCTCGTCCCGGTCGGTGCGCTCGTCGCCGTGCTGGTGGCGTCGATATGGCTGCCCGGACTGGAGAAATCGAAGCCGTCTCCGCGTCAGCTCGGCTACAGCGAGTTCGTCTCGGATGTCGATGCACATCAGATCAAGACTGTCACGCTCCAGTCGTCCGGACGGGCCTCGGGCACGCTGGGCGACGGCCACGACTACACCACCGTCATTCCCGCTCAGGCCGGGCCGCAGCTGCTGGACCGCCTCGAGAAGGCGGGGGTTTCGGTGAGCGCATCACCTCCGGCCGCCACCCGCTCCGGGGCATCGCAAGTGTTGACGTGGGTGCTGATGATCGCACCCTTCCTGCTGCTGTTCTGGTGGCTCCGGCGGGCCGGAAGCCGGGCCTCGAGTCAACTCGGCACCACGATGGGCGTCGGGAAGTCGAAAGCCAAGGTGTTCGATACCGAGCGGCCGGGAACCACATTTGCCGATGTCGCGGGCTATACCGGCGCCAAAACAGAGATCGCCGAGGTAGTCGATTTCCTGAAGGCGCCACAGCGATATCGGCGCGCCGGAGCGGTAGCGCCGCGGGGAGTCCTGATGATCGGCCCGCCCGGTACCGGCAAGACCCTCTTGGCGCGCGCGGTGGCCGGTGAAGCCGATGTCCCCTTTCTCTCGGTGGTCGGTTCGAGTTTCGTCGAGATGTTCGTGGGCGTCGGCGCGGCCCGGGTTCGAGATCTGTTCGCCGAAGCCCGCAAACGAGCCCCAGCGATCGTGTTCGTCGACGAGATCGACGCGATCGGGTCCCGGCGGGGATCTGCGACGGCGGTAGCCAACGACGAACGCGAACAAACCCTCAATCAGCTGTTGGCGGAGATGGACGGGTTCGATCCTGCTGTCGGCATCGTCGTGCTGGCGGCGACCAACAGACCCGAAATTCTCGATCCGGCGCTGCTGCGACCGGGCCGCTTCGATCGGCAGGTGACGATCCCGTTGCCGACGCTGCAAGAACGGGCAGCGATTCTGGGAGTTCACTGCCGCGGTAAACACCTCGAATCCGACGTCGATTTGCAGCGCGTGGCGCGCAGCGCCCCGGGGTTCTCCGGCGCCGATCTGGCCAACCTGGCCAACGAGGCCGCGATCTGCGCAGTCCGCGACGATCGATATACGATCCGAGCCCTCGACTTCGACACCGCCCGCGACCGGATTCTGCTCGGCCGCCGCGAGGGATCGAATGTGTTGCTGCCCAGCGAGAAGCACGCCGTGGCAGTCCATGAGGCAGGCCATGCCCTGATTGCCGCGCTGTGCCCACACGCGGACCCCATCGCGAAGGTGACGATCCTCCCGGCCGGGCAGACACTCGGCACGACCGAACAGCTACCGCTGGTCGAACGCCATCTCTACAGCGAGGACTACCTTCTCGACACCCTCGCCGTACGGCTGGGCGGCCGAGCCGCCGAATTGACCGTTTTCGGTCAAGGATCCACCGGAGCCGCGAACGATCTGGCCCAGGCAACGGAACTCGCTACAAAGATGGTGCGCGAGTTCGGGCTGTCCCCGGCCCTGGGCCCGGTCGGATACCCCCGGGGCGGATCGGTCTTTCTCGGCGGCAGCGGAACACAGATGTCGAGCCGGCCGTTTGCCGAAGCCACGCAGGCGATGGTGGACACCGACGTCGCACGCCTGCTGCGTGAGGCGGAGCATCGCGCCATCGACCTGCTCGAGTCCCACCGCGACGTCCTTCAACATCTGGTCGACCTGCTGTTGGAACACGAAACCGTCGACGGCGCAAAGGTTTACGACCTGTTGGGAATCGCTGTCCCGACCGACCGCTGCGAACCCGTTCCCGCCGCCACGGTTGCGCCACATCCTGGCGTCCGTCCGGCCGTCGCAGAGCCGGAGCTCCCGAGAGATGGCCGCACCATCCCCGGCCTCGGCGGCTCGCGGACGACGCGGTGAGCAGTCCATGGCGCCGACGGTCGGCTCGGGTCAGGTGACCGAGGTCGGATTTCAGATGCCATTCGCCTCTGCCGTCGAGCGCTGCCCGCGCGCGATCCTGAGGAAGCGACGCAGCCGATCCAGGGGCCAGGTGTTGATCACTTCGTCGCGCTCCACCCAGCCGCGCTGGGCGGTGGCCACTCCGAAGCGGATGTGGTCGAAATGGCGGACGGCGTGGGCGTCGGTGTCGATGGCGAACACCACCCCGTACCGGCGAGCCCGGCGGGCCAGTTCGTCGTCGAGGTCGAGCCGGTCGGGAAACGCGTTGATCTCCAATGCCGTTCCGGTACGGGCGGCTGCGGCGAATACCGCATCGGCATCGAACTCGACCGGTGGCCGGCGGCCGAGGATGCGAGTAGTGGGATGACCGATGATCTTGACGTACGGATTTTCCATCGCGGTGATCAGCCGGCGGGTGAGCACGTCGGGCGGCTGGTCGAAATGAGAGTGCAGCGAGGCGACGAGCACGTCGAATCCGGACAGGAACTCATCGTCCCAGTCGAGACTGCCGTCGGCGGCGATGTTCAACTCCGAACCGTGGAGCACGGCGATGCCGGAATGTTGTGCGAGCGTGCGTAATTCGGCGCGTTGAGCCAGGGCCTTGGCGCGGGTCATGCGCTGCATCGCCAGCGCCGGGGCGTGATCGGTGATGGCACAGTATTGATAGCCGCGTGCCGCGGCCGCGGCGACCATGTCGGCGGCCGAGGCCAGGCCATCGGTGAGGTCGGTGTGGACGTGCAGATCGCCGACGATATCGCAGACCCGCACCAGTTCGGGCAGCCCGCCGGCGGCCGCGGCCTCCACCTCTCCGCGGTCCTCGCGCAGGGTGGGTGGAATCCACGGCAGTCCGAGGGCGGCATAGATCTCCTCCTCGGTACCGGCGGCCACCAGCCGATCGTCGTCGACCCGGAACAGCCGGTACTCGCTGAGTTTGTATCCGGCGTGCACGGCGCGTTCGCGAATGCGGATGTTATGGGCCTTGGACCCGGTGAAATACAGCAGCGCGGCCCCCCACGTGTCGTCGGGAACCACCCGTAGATCCACCTGAATACCCGCGGTGGTAACCACCGACGACTTCGTCGGACCGTGCGCTAGCACCCGATCGGTCAACGGCAGGCCGCAGAACCGGTTCATGACCTCAGGCGCGTCGGCCGCGTCGGCCGCCGCCAGCAGATCGACGTCACCCACGGTGTCGCGCATGCGACGCAGCGACCCTGCGTAGGCGGCGCGGCACACCCCCGGCATGGCCGACAGCCGGGCGCGGAGGTCCTCGGCAAGGTCGAGCGCGACCGCTATCGGGGTGCGCTGCCCGGTTTCGCGCATGCTCCGGATAGCACGCGCGAGATTGCGCTCACTGATCTCACCCCATCCCTTCAGCCGGGCCAAATCGCCGGCATGCAGGGCGGTCACCAGCTCGGGCATCGACGATATGCCCAGTTCCTGGTACACCTGGTGTGCCCGTTTGGGTCCGAGCCCGGGAACACCGAGCAGAGCGCGCAGGCCCGCGGGCAGCTGAGCGTGCAATTCGTCGAGATCGGCGATGTGGCCGGTACGGCGCAACTCCAGCAACCGGTCGGCGGTGTGGGCACCGACATCGGCGATGGCCAGCAGGCCCTTGCGGTCCAGCGTATCGAGTTCGACGGGACAACCGGCCACCGCGCGGGCTGCTTTCTCGTAGGACCGCACCCGGTACCGATCGCCGCCGGAGATCGCGATCAGATCCGCAATCTCCCGCAATTGTTGTGCGGCAACATCGTTCGACCGCATGACAGCCTCCTGCCGCGAACCCGGGTCATCGACGTGCCTGTTCCGCCGGCCGGGCTGCGCCATCTGTGTTCATTCGGCGGTGAGTAGTCCATAGTGACCGTCGTAGCGGTGGTAGAGGATGCAGCCGCGGTGACGGTCCTGGTCGGTGAAGAACACGAACGGCCACCCGGTGAGCTCGAGGCGTTCGATGGCGCCGGTGGTCGTCGTCACCGGCGGGGGTGCCGGGCTGAGCGTGATCGGTACGCTGCCGCGTGTGACGCTGTCGGGCCGCGGGTCCACCTGAGCGAGTCGGTAGCCGTCGCCGCTGCGGTAGAGCACGCTGTCGACGCCGCTGCCGGACTCGGTGAACAGGTGGAAGTCGTAGTCCGTCATCTCCATATCGAAGGCGGCTTCGTCACACGTCTCGTCGGCCAGCGCATACGACTTGTGCCGCACCACCTCGCGTTCTTCGGCCGGGCGCGGGAAGTAGGGAAGAGGGGTGCGGGGTGGGGCGTCGTGCCGCCATTCGTGCGGGTCCGGCTTCGGTTGCCGGCCGCGAATGCCTTCCCAATGCCGGGCCAGGCGTTCGAATCGCTCCTTCAACCGGGCCTCGAGCAGGTCGATCGCTTCCCGGACGGTGTCGGCGGTGACCTGAACTCGTATTCCGTGTCCGTTCACATTCACGTTGGCCTGGGCGATGCTCGGTTTCGTGGCCGCGGGATCCGCGCGCTCGCTCAGGCGAACGCGTGCGGACAAGATCGGCTCGGGAGCGAAAGTGAGTGCGTGGCCGATCTTTTCGCGCGCGTAGTCGACCGCGCCGGCCGAAACGTGGTGGCCGCTCGAAACCTGCAGCAGGGAATCGGTGCTCGTTGCTCGTGGACCTCTCATGTCTGCAACCTGCCTTTGTCTCATGAAGTCCGTATCGGATGGCGGTGGCGATCAGTGCTCGACGAGACCGACCGAGGACTTGTCGGAACTCCTTCGGCTCGGCTCGCACTTCCAGCACATCGTGCGGAGCTGGTGTCCGGCCAGGGGCGAAGTTCCTCGGTCCTGCCCACCGAAGTCCTGACCGGTGAGGTATGCGGGGAAGGCCTGCGGCAGCCCGCCCCTGGTGCGGGACCGAAGTCCCGCGTGGCGGGTGGACTACCTTGCGGTTGCGCGTGCCGATGCGGGAAGAGGTTCGTCGTTGTGCAGGGCTGCGACGGCGTCGGCGAGTAGCGGCGCGATCGAGCACACCTCGAATTCGGGTGGGAGGTCGCGGTGGGCGACGGTGTCGGTGAGGAGTATGCGTTTCAGGCCGAATCGACGCAGGTGGCCCACCGCGCCGTGGGTGAACACGCCGTGCGTGGCCGCGACGATGACGTCGGGTGCGGCGTGGCGACTGCGTAGCAGCCCGAGCGCGGTGCTGATCGTGGCGCCGGTGGAGATCATGTCGTCGACGATCACCGGCAACCGGCCCCGCACGTCGCCGATCAGCTCGAGTGCGGTGACCTCGGTGCCGCTCAGGCGGCGTTTGCGCACCACAGCAAGAGGGTTCGGCGACACTTGGGCATAGCGCTCGGCCAGTTTCACCGCGCCCTCGTCGGGCGCGACGACCACACGGTCCGACAGGGCGATCTCGCGGCCCAGGACGGGCACGGCGGTGAGTATCTCGACCGGAACAGGGCAGATCGCCTCCAGGGCCGAAGTATGCGGATCCACGACCACCAGGCGGTCCGCACCCGCGGCGGCGATGGCCCGGGTGAACACCGCGACTCCGACGGCTTGCCCGGCACGGATGCGTCGGTCCTGGCGGGCGTAGCCGAGGTAGGGCATGACTGCCGTCACCCGCGCCGCGTGGGCACGGCGGCAGGCGTCGAGCAGCAGCAGCAATTCCGCGAGGTGGTCGTTGACCGGCGGCGGGGTCGGTTGCACCAGGTACACGTCGCTGCCGCCGACGTTCTCGACGGTCGGGAGCAGTTCGCCGTCGGGAAACCGTTCCAGCACGGTGTCGGGCGGGCCCACGCCCAGCAGGTTCGCGAGTGCACCGGCCAACTCCGGATTCGCACTGCCAGTGATGATGCGCAGCGTGGTCATGATCGCGTCGTGTCCTTCCCGGTCGCGGTCTGTCCTGCATCGTTCTCAGATATGTACGGATGGCCGGCTCATCCGCAGGTGGGCCACGAACCAGCCCCGGGCGAGGTCGGCGACGCTCTCCAGTGCATCCGGTTGCGTGAACAGATGGTCGGCGCCGGGCACCACCGTGACGGTGCTCGCGCACAACATCGTCGCTTGCGCCCGCTGGTTCGACTTCAAGGTGAGCGGATCATCGCCACCGGCGATGAGCAGGGTAGGTGTCCGCACCCGCGTCATGGCGTCGCGAGCCAGGTCGGGCCGGCCGCTTCGGGATACCACGGTGGCGATGTCGACCCGGGGGTCGGTAGTCGCCCGCAGCGCTGCCGCAGTCCCGGTGTCGGTTCCGAAGTACGCGATCCTCAGGCCCTCGGTGTGTGGTTGGTGGGTGAGCCAGTCGGTGACGTCCACCAGTCGGTCCGCGAGCAGGTCGATATCGAAAACCCGGGCTCGGTGAATCTCCTCGTCCGGGGTGAGCAGGTCGAACAGCAGGGTGCCGAGTCCCTCCTGCTGGAGTACTGCGGCGAGGTAGCGGTTGCGGGGGCTGTGGCGGCTACTTCCGCTGGGGTGCGCGAATACGACCAAGCCGATCGGGTCGGCGGGGATGGTGAGATGCCCGCGCAGTTCGATGTTTCCGGTGATCACGTGCACGTCGTCGTCGCGCAGCGGGGGCGGTCCGGGCTCGGCGTGCGGCGGTTCGGGGGCACCTGTGGCCGCGCGGTCCAGCAGTTCGGCAATGTCGTCGTCGGAGGGCCGCGGGAAGCTGCGGTACCACTGGCCCACGGTGTGCGACCATGCCGGGGTTTCGAGGCAGATCACCTCGTCGGCCTCGCGTTTCAGGGTGTTCACCGCCTCGCGGGCGGCGACCGGTACGGCGAGCACCACCCTCGTTGCGCCGTGGGCGCGGGCGATCCGGCAGGCGGCGCGGGCGCTGGCTCCGGTGACCATCCCGTCATCGACGATCACGGCGGTGCGCCCGGCCACGGGGGTCGGTGGATGCCCGTGCCGGAATCGAGCGGCCCGGCGGGTGATTTCCGCCCGCTCGCGATGCTCGACCTCGGCCATCTCGTCCACGGTGAGTTGCGCTTGCTCGACGATGAACTCGTTGATGACGCGGACATCCTCGCCGATGGCCCCGAAAGCGAGTTCGGGTTGGTGTGGCACGCCGAGCCTGCGTACCGGAATCACATCCAGCGGTGCCCCGAGCGCTGTGGCGACCTCGAATGCCACCGGAACGCCGCCGCGGGGGATCCCGAGCACCACCATGTCCTCACCGTCCAAGGACTGCAATGGCACTGCCAGCCGTCGACCGGCGTCGCCACGATCGATGAACAACATGAGATCACCTCCTCGAGATCCGGAACGGTGTACACGTCGTCAGCGACCTGCCCTGTGCCCACCCGTTCAGCAGTGGACCGACGCGGCCTGTTTCGCGGCCTCGGCCGTAGCGGGCGGCAGCTGCTTCGGTTCCCTTCCCGTGGTGGCCGTGGTTCGCCGGAGCCGATCAGTGTCCGGTGGATGGGGTGGTCAAATGCTCGCGCATGAGGAGGCGGTGAGCCTGCTGGGCTGCGGCCGATCGATGCTCCTGGCCGGTGGTCGGTAGCTCCTCGAGGCCGCGGGCGAGTACCGCTACCGCATCACCGAGCAGTTGCAGGCGGTGTTCGAGGGCGTCCATCCGGCTGCCGTCGCCGGGCCCCGCCGGCCTCGCGGTGTGCCGCGCACCTTCGGGGTAGCCGCGCAACAGCTCTCTCATCGGTGCCGGGAGCACCGCGAACAAGCCGTCGAACTGGCCGGAGGAGCAGCGTTGCAGCATCACCTCGGTCACCGCGCCCACCAGGCCGGGCACCTGGTCGCGGGGGACCCTGGCTTCATGAGCGAACTGGGCGAGGAATTCGTCGGTGCCGTGCCGGACCGGTACATGGCCGGGCACCCAGTCCTCGTAGTAGACGCCGCGCAAAATTTCGGGCAATTGCGCGGTCAGACGGGCCGATGCCGCGACATCGAGGCGATCGCGCACAGTGTGCAGCCAGGCGCACACCACACGGTAGGTGAAGGCGCGGTCCTCGGTGCCGATCCGGTCGGCGACCGCATGGAGCCATTCGTGGGCGGTATGAACTGCCGGTGCCAGGGGATCGTGCTGCAATGACATGCATCCAGCGTCGGACCGCAGGCGGCGCGCAACAAGGGTCCGATGTCACTTCACAGCAGGCGACGATGCGGTATATCCGCCACCGGTTCATGCCGGCCGGGTAGCGATGGCCCGCGCGCAAGGCCCCGCCACGTGTGAGCCCGTCGCCGGCTGCTGTGATCAGCATCGTTGCCGCATCCCGGCGTGGGGGCAATATCGACAATGATTCGCACGAGCGGCTGGGGGCCGCATCGACGACGTCATGAACGTTTCCGGACACCGAATCTCCACGGCCGAAGTGGAATCCGCGTTGGTCAGCCACCCGGCAGTCGCTCAATCCGCAGTCGTCGGCACCGCAGACGACACCACCGGACAGGCGATCGCCGCCTTCGTCGTACTCCGCAACGGCAACGAGCACACCGTCGACGAACAGCTTGCCTCCGAACTCCGTTTGTTGTTCTCCCGCTTGCACCGAACTGGAAGCTCCGCCGCACCAGCAGTTCTGGGCTCGTGCTGCTGACCGGGCCAGGGCCGGTCGTATCTGTCCTGGATCCTTGGATTCGAGACGGCCGAGGCTGGCGGTCGAGGATCACTGATCCAGCAGGTCCCGAAATCTCAGATTCTGATCTCGATCTCGCGCGCGGCCGGACGGAGTGACCGCCACGCTGCTGGTCTTCGATAAGTGGGAAGTATAGGAACCCAAGCGCCGCAACAGTTCCGGCCCTCGTCGTCGCCCGTGGCGGTACAGTCACGATGTCACATTCGCGGCGGCGTCTGCGATGTGCTGCTGACCGGGCTTATGAGCCGCAGAGAGCAGAAGCGCACTTCAGTGACTTCGGGGCCGTGCCGGGCCATGATGATGTGCCACCGCTGGATGTCCTGCGGACATACCTGGCCGGCTGCTGTGTCGAGTACGAACGCGAGCCCCTGCTGCCACGCGATCTGTCCGACGAGAACTGACCCACTGCGCCCGAACGAGCCGGGCTTCACGGTTCCGTAGTGCCGGAAGGTTTCTCGCTGTTGCGGTGGCCGGTGCGCGACCACGGCAACAGCGTCTCGAGGACCTCGAGCGCAGCCTGTCGCTTGCCGGCGTCATCATTGGCGTACGCGGCGCGCGCCGTCGGAGCGACGATGAAAATCACGACGGCCGCGGCGAGGAGCAACACCGCGAGGACTACGACGACCACCCCGACCGGGAGGACGTACCCCGCACCGCCGATAGCCGCGAAACCGCCGGCCTTCTTGGCGAAGCTGACCAGATCTGTCATGGCCGCGCACCATAGGGACGGGGGTGCCACCGCCCTCGGGACCGAGGACCCAGCCGTCTGGGTGCAGCGCGCCGGAACAAGCGAACATGTTGATCATCAGCATTTCCATCAGGCGTTGATCGTTTCCCAGACCCGGCCGCACCGGAACTGGTGCGCTTGGTGCGTTTCGGTGCATTTTGGTGCGCTTTGGTGCACTGTCGTCCGTCTTGAAACCTTGGTTTCGAGACATCTGGAGGGCACGCATTGCAGACGGCCGGATTGTCGTGGTCCGCAGTCTCGGGATCTGTCTGACAAAAGCGGGTCACAACGCAAACCGCCGACGGCGAGGACGGCGCCGGCCGACAGGTGGAGGGTCGTGGACTTTCGGCACTTCCCGGGTGGTGCTCTCGGTGTGATCCTGGATTGCACCGGGCACCCTCCCGGTGTCTGCTCGAGACGGTGGCTCAGTCTGCAGATTCGGCCCGAGCCACTGCAAGAGGTGAAACGTCGGATTCTCGGTGGTGCCTGACCGACGCAGGCTCGTCCTCGAACGGGCATAACCAAATAAGCGCAATGCTCGTCGTGTCGTGACAGCGGCGGGCATTGCCGCTTATCCAGGCAGCGCGCTCAGCCCGCGGTTGCCCGGCGGCGCAAGCCGTCCCGCGGGCAGCAGGGCACGTCGCCTGTGATCTTCGACGTAGTGACCTGGGTTGGGTCATCCTGGCGGTGGTGGATTCCGCGAATATCCTTGCGTTGCTTGCGGTCTCCGGCGGCTGTTGCCGTGATCGTGGTGGGAGTCGCGCTACTGGTCATCGGTATGTCGGTGCGCGGGTTCCTCCGCCCACCGATGTCGCTGCCGGCGCATCACGATCTGCACCCGGTCGCGGCCAGCGCGCTCGGTCTGATCATCTGGACGACCCAGTCGCTGACCTCGGCACCGTTCTACGGCGCCATCGCCATGATGGCCGACGAGACCAATACCTCGCGCCTGGGACTGTCTACGGTCTTCGTCGTGATCGCGGTCGCGCCCGTCGCCGGGCTCACGGTCGCGCTGTTGCTCTGTCCCACCGAGGCCGGACATCGCATGCTCGCTCACCTGCAGGCAGCACTGCCCATGACATCGCGGGTGGTCGCGGCCATCCTCATCGTCGCCGCCGTTGTCGCAGCCACCATCGGACTGACGATCATCCTCGGATAGCTGCGCGGGCTCGGACAGCCATCAACGGGTCGGAAGGCTCGATCTGTGATGTCGGAGATTCATGGGCGGACCGGCCGCGGATCTCGCCGGCCGACCTCGACGAGGATTGGCCAGTCGGCTTCCGGGTCGCCCCACCAGGTGCGGTCGTTGTCGACGATGCCGATGATTGTCGGCTCCGACGCGTGCTCGGCCAGGATCAGGTTCGCCGTCCACGAGTTCTTCATCGAGATCGACGAGAAGCGCAAGCGCAAATAGTGGCCTTTACCCTGGCGAGAAGTCTGATTTCGCCCGGCGACCACGGTCGGAAGGAACGCTTGGGTGGTGCCGAGCATGTCCGCGGCCCGGCCCATCGTGTAGGCGGGGTCGTCGTCGGACTTCTCGTTCACGGTGGGCGATTCAGAAATCGTGCGGCCTCCATACGCCGAAACGCCCCGGTGCCATGGGACACCGGGGCGCTGAAAGGGGGAATGTACTTACGTCTTCCGACATGTAACCGAAGCGTCGGAGATCACACGGACCACATGTGCTTCCGAGTGACCCGACGGGCAACTCCTCCCTTCTCCTCACGGGTTAATTCAACTTTCCGTTGCACTTCATTTCTTGCCCGGCGGGCGGCGAGACCGTCGTACTTGCTGGTCCCGCGCCCGCCGTCCTTCCTCTCACGGGCAGTTCATCATCTCCCGTGCCATCTGGACACTTTCTTCGCTTCCGACAAGACAGAAGCTACCGCACCATCCGATGGATGTCTACTGTCGCCACTACAGGTTTTCTGGTCCGCCTCGGCGGGGCATCCCGCTGAGTCATGGGGTGTGGCATGGTGGAGTGCGGGTACGGGTTGTTGCAGTGATCGCCCGGCTCGCAACAGGAAGTTACGAAAAGTACATGTCACAAGGCACCGTGAAGTGGTTCAACGGCGAAAAGGGCTTCGGATTCATCGCCCAGGACGAGGGCGGCCCCGACGTTTTCGTCCACTACTCCGAGATTTCCGGCTCCGGCTACAAGTCCCTGGATGAGGGCCAGCGAGTCGAGTTCGAGGTCGGCCAAGGCCAGAAGGGCCCGCAGGCCCAAAGCGTCCGCGCGATCTAGAGCCGACAGACAGTGAAGCCCGCACCATCGGTGCGGGCTTCCTCGCTTTCCGGACCCGGCACCGGCGGCTCACGCCGGGCGGATCCGACCGGCGCGGACCGTCCCGACTCGGGTAGGTGGCTGTTGAACGGCAGGAGTGAGCAGCTGCAGCGGCCACCGATACGGGTACGACCCCGGCGCGGCCGGTTCTGTGGGCGCCTCGCTGGGATACTTCCAGTCATGGGGATCGAGGCTGTGCAGGGGACCGGCCGCAGGGGACACACACCACGCGGGAACCACGCCGACAGGCTGGCGCGGTCAGCGCCCGGCGCGGCCGTGCCCGACCGGGCCGCTACCGCAACCCGCACGTCCACGGCTATCACAGCACCTCGCCCACGCCGATCCTGGCTGTCCTCGGGGCGCTGGTGGGTGGTGTGGTCCTGCTCCTGGTGGTGCTGGCTCTCACCCATGCCCACACCACCCGCACCGGCGACGACACCACCCCCGGGCAGGTGAGCACCGCGCCCGCGGTGGCGCCACAACGAGTCCAGCCGACGACGGAGGCCGCGCCGGCGCGGCCGTGCTACCCGTTTCAGCCCTGCTGATCCGCACGACCTCGCAATTCCGCCCAGGTCGCTGAACGCTGAGTTCAGGCCTGGATGCGCGGCCTATCGGCGGTATAGGTGACCGGCCAGCGGGTGACTCCTGGCGAATGTGGTTGGCCGGTGCCGTATTCGATGGTGGCGGGCGATTCGCCGGTGCGGGCCAGGGCCGAGGTGACGTTGAGGCGGATCAC